>JAZODL010000093.1:0-2203 GCA_045596945.1 Candidatus Methanomethylophilaceae archaeon
GGACCTCACCGCGTCCAGGCCCTCCGAGACCTTGCAGCCGGTTCCGAACACTATGTCGTCCGATCCCAGGTAGGTGCACGGCAGACGGGACTGCCTGCTGAAGAACGGTGAACCGCAGCAACGGGGGTCCTCCTCCCTGTACTCCGGGATGAGGTCCCTCAGGACGATCTGCGCACGGGACCTGCATCCTCCCGCCCCGTTGACAAGGGTCGTGTTCCCCCTGAAACCCTCCGATGCGACCATCGCACCGAGTATGCCGTCGGGTTGGATCCTCACAGTCCCACCTTCCATCCGAGCCCCGTGGGGAGGTCCATGCTGTCGCAGAGCCTGCGGGCCCACTCCACGGCACCGCCTATGCCGAACACCGTCGGGTTCATCGAACACCATCTCGCCCCTGAACGGGCGATCCTGTTGTGGTCGTTCGCCACCACGATGTCCGGTTCCAACCGCCTGTAGTCCTCCAGGAAACCGCAGTACGTCCCGTCCCATTCCACATCCAGCCCCTCGTATGCCGGGACCGCCTCCGCGGCGTCCACGACGTTGCCCCTCACGAACACGATCTTCACCACCTCGACACCCAGGTCGCGCAGGACCTCCAGCTGCCACTGCACGTCCGTGTGGGAGTAGCAGTAGACCATCGCCCTCCTACCCCGCACCCGTTCCCTCAACGGGGAGATGCCATCGGTGTACCTCCTGCGGAGGACCTCCCCGGCGGAGGCGGGATCACGGCCGGTGCGTCCGCACACCGCGTCCACCCATGCCAGGGACTGGGACAGACCCACCGGGGGATCGAGGACCAGCGCCCGTGACCTCCCGGTACGCTCGGAGATCATCTCGCAGATCTGCCCGTTGATGCGTGAGGCCCCGACCTGTATGTCGATCTCCCCCGCGCAGAAGCGGGATATCTCGGGTAGGGTGCAGTGGTCCAGGAACATCGTGTTGAGCCTCATATCCATCGAACCCAGTATCAGGTCCAGCTCCCTCCTGTTCCTCTCCCTCCCGAAACCGTGGAACCAGCGGGACACCAGGTTGACGGTACCGGGTTCGACGGGGACGGACGGGTCCATGCGGGAGACCAGCCTGTCCATCATGCCCGACAGCCCCCCGAACCTGCTACCCAGGAAGTTGGCGTCCGGCGGGACCGCGACCACGTCGGCACCGAACTCTTCGGAGAGCGACGCGGCTATCCCCACGAGGTCGGTGGCGGCGATCTCGGTCGCACAGCTGTGGACCAGGAACACCGTGTTGAAGCCGTCGGAGACCGCACGCGACACCGCATCGGAGACCGCCTCCGCATCCCCGCGGAACAGGGTCCCGCCGTCGATTCCCGTGCTGTACAGGTTGCATGATGGCAGCGGCCCCAGCCTCTGGCCGTGCTCCTGCAGCATCCTGCGGCGGAACGCGTACTCCATCAGGTAGGCGCAGTTGCGGGGCCCATGCAGGACCACCGCCGCATCGGGGACCCTCAGACCGGCCTCCACCGCACCGTGCGACGTGCAGGACGGCATCACATAGGAACCGGAGTACGTCATCCCGCGGTCGTGGTCGTACATCTCGAAGCTGCATCCGCGGCTCCGGGGTGCATCGCAGCACCCGCCACGGACGGGCCTCCCGGCGGCGAGGTCGGCCATGGAATCGTCCGAAAGGGGCGATGCAGGATACAGGACCGGACCGGAGGTCACCACGCGGACCAGGTCCCCTATCGCGACCGCCTCCTCCGAATCCGGGAACAGGGACACGAGGGTGGAACCCGCGGCCTCCGCCTCGCGGAACCTGTCGCTGCGCGGGATGTCGCACACCACCGGGAGCCCCACGGCCTCCGCGAACCTGCGGACCCTCAGCTCCTCCCCGGTATCCCCGCGGCGGTTCATGACGATACCCAGGACGCAGTCCCTCCCGTTGAGGTTCCTGATCCCGCGGAGGATGTTGTTGCAGGCGTAGAGCGACATGAACTCGCCCGATGTCACGAGGACGACGGCGTCGACGTTATCCTCCCTCAGGGGGATGGAGAAACCGCCGCAGACCACGTCCCCGAGGACGTCGCACACCCTGTAATCGGCATCCACGTCGGAGATGCTCTCGAACAGCATCGCCATGCCCCTCCCGGCGCATCCGGTGCCGACGGGTGCCCCGCCGCACTCCACGCAGGATACCCCGCAACCGGTGTCCACCAGCGCGTCCGGACCGGATTCCGCGAAGGTCG
>JAZODL010000094.1:0-2250 GCA_045596945.1 Candidatus Methanomethylophilaceae archaeon
TGTTCAATGCCCTCGACGGGTACGAGACATACTCCGCCAGGTCCACCGTGTACAACAAGATGAGCGCCTCCGAGAAGATGTACGGCGAGGACATCCTCGGCGTCTCCGCCGCGACCAAGCTCCCGTTCTCCGACAGCAACGAGCGCATCTACAACTGGATCCTCAACGACCACCTCCAGAAGTTCGATGCGTCCCACAAGGACATAATGCAGGAGATATGGGACTTCGACAGCATAATAGCCGACATGGACAGGAAGATCACCGAGAAGAGGGACCTGACCAGGGACAAGGTCGAGGAGGTCTTCCAGGAGAACCTCAAGTACATCACCGAATCCAAGAGGCGCGGGGACATCAACAGGATCATCGAGTCCAAGAGGAAATGGAACCTGAACAAGTTCATCAACCGCTACGGATACGAGCTCTTCAAAGGGGTCCGCGTCTGGTTGCTCACACCCGAGGTGGTTTCCGAGATCCTCCCGCTCGAGATGGGCATCTTCGACCTGCTCATCTTCGACGAGGCATCCCAGATGTACGTGGAGAAGGGTGTCCCGTCCATATACCGTGCAAAGAAGGTCGTCGTCGCAGGCGACCACAAGCAGCTCCGTCCATCCAGCCTCGGAATGGGAAGGATAGAGTACGAGAGCGATGAGGACGACCTGGACGATGTCGTCTCTGCCGCACTCGAGGAGGAGTCCCTCCTCGATCTCGCCAGGGCCAGGTACGATTCCATCCTCCTGAACTTCCACTACAGGGCCAGGTACGAGGAGCTGATTGCTTTCTCCAACTACGCGTTCTATAACGGCAGACTGTACGTCTCACCCAACGTCATCGAACCCGAGAAACCCCCGATAGAGGTGTTCAAGGTCGACGGACTGTGGGAGGACAAATCCAACAGGGCCGAGGCCGACAAGATAGTGGCCCTCCTGAAGGAGTTCTTCCTCAACAGGAAGAACAATGAGACCGTGGGCATAATCACGTTCAACAGCTCCCAGAGGGACCTGATCAATGATGTGCTGGATGAGGAATGCGGGAAGGACCTGACATTCGGCAAGATGGTCGCAGAGGAGATGAAGAGGCATGACAACGGAGAGGACGTGGGTCTCTTCATCAAGAACATCGAGAGTGTCCAGGGAGATGAACGCGACGTGATCATGTTCTCCATCGGATACGCCAAGAACTCCGAGGGGAAGCTCATGCAGAGGTTCGGATGGCTCAACAACCGCGGAGGTGAGAACCGTCTCAACGTCGCCATATCCCGTGCGAAGAAGAAGATCCTCATCGTGAAGTCCTTCGACCCCAGCGACCTCCAGGTGGAGGAGACCAAGAACGAGGGCCCGAGGATCCTGAAGAAGTACCTGCAGTACGCCGATGCCGTCAGCGCCGGCGACAGGGAGCTCGCCAACACCATCCTCCACTCCTTCGGAAACGACCGCTGGAACAACAAGGAGGACTACAGTGGCGGGAAGATCGCGGACAAGGTGTACAACATCCTGTCCAGGAAGGGGTACAGCGTCGAGAGGAACGTCGGAATCGGCGGATACCAGATCGACATCGGTGTCAAGCAGAACGGACGCTTCATCCTCGGCATAGAATGCGACAGCAGGCTCTACGAACTCTCCACATCCACCAGAGAGAGGGACTACCACAGGCAGAAGTACCTCGAGTCCCGCGGATGGAAGATCCACAGGGTCTGGACCCCAGGTATGTGGAAGAACCCCGACAAGGAGATCTCCCGCATAATCGAGGCCATAGAAAGGGTCTGATCCCCGAACCACTCCCCCGGGAACACGTTTTTCAACACCCGGGGGATTCTTACCCTGCCGGAAACGGCAGGAAATCCCAATGACCTACATCGATCTCGTCAGAAGCAGATACTCATCCCGCAGCTACACGGATGAACCCGTCTCGGAAGGGGACATGCAGTCCATCCTCGAGGCCGGACGTCTCGCACCCACCGGGAAGAACAGTCAACCCGTCACCGTGATAGCGGTGACGTCCGAGGATGGTTTCGAAAGGATCCACAAGTGCTCCAGGACGTTCGGTGCGACGCTGGCCCTCATCGTATGCTGCGACCGCGACAGGTCCTGGGTCCGCGGGTTCGACGGGAAGAACATCTCCGACATCGACGCGTCCATAGTCACGACCCAGATGATGTACCAGGCCACCGAACTCGGTCTCGGCACCTGCTGGATATGCTGGTTCGACCCTGCAGTCATCAGTGAGGAGTTCGGACTCCCCGAGAACGTGGAG
>JAZODL010000095.1:0-5899 GCA_045596945.1 Candidatus Methanomethylophilaceae archaeon
CGTACCAGCGGCCGCTGTCCGGGAATCCGGATACGATCCTGTCCCAGGTGTCCCTGAACCTGTCACCGTTGATGTCGATTCCCTTCTCGGTTATCCTGTCCCTGATGCAGCCGTTGCCGATCATCATGTCCATGCCGTGACCGTTCGGCCCCATGAGGAAGAAGGAGTGGTACCCTTCGGAACCTAGCGGTTCGCCGCATACGGCACAGAGGGTCGGGCGCTTCCTATCGGAGTCCTTCCTCCCGACGTATATCGCCGGTTCCTCTTTGAACAGTCCTTCTTTCCTGTCTGTGAGCAGGTAAGCTTTACCCCATTGGAACCTTTTCTTGCGGGACATGTTTCTCTCCCTTCCCGTCGGTGATCATATTGTCGTGATATAAACAATGGATTGTAATGAATGTAATTCAATAATCATTGTCCTCGGATACAGTGAATCGGAAACATCTAGGTCTGCAGTCATTCTCTGTCTATTCAGGTTGTATTTTTCGAATTCGGTAGATTACGGTAGATTGGGAGAAAGGATGGATAGTATCGTATCATCGGTTTCCCATAATTGGGTCGGATTTCCAATCCGAACAGATACTTGTGGTCAAGGAGAGACTCATCGATGCGGCACCCAGATCGAGGAATGAGAAGGTGGCTACCATGATGCGCAGGGTGAAACTCTGCGAGGAACTCGGAAGCGGTCGGGGCAGGATCGTGGAATCCTGTGAGAAGGGGACATTCCCGGTTCCGATCGTCTACTCCGACGATAACGGCACCAGGGTGGTCCTGGCCGCTCCGAAATCATACATGGGTATGAGTGCGGAGGAACGTCTGTGGAACTGCTACATGCACGCGTGTTCATGTTTCTCCAAAGGTGGATCCCCCACCGATTCGTCTTTACGTGATCGTTTCGGATCGGAAGGGAACGACACCGGTACGGTCAGGATATCCAATCTGATTGCGGAAGCCAGAACAAGGAACATGATCGAAGTCGTGGATGGGAACACCTCGACACGCATGTTCAGATATGTTCCGTTCTGGGCTTGATCGGGGTGCTTATCGGGTGCTTAATGGACGGAATCAAATACGGGCCAGACCCACGACATCTGGTTGCATCGACTTCCGGGTACGTCTGTCGATGATGTAAAAGCGAAGCGACCGACACGACGGATCGCGGAGGGGGAAGTGTTATAATCGACGACGAGTTCCCCGGATGTGGTTGCATGTTCTGCAGGATAACGTCTAACGGGATGTTGCAGAACCTCTGCACCATTTGTTCCGAACCAGAGGCATCTCGATTGCGCACAGGTGGTGTCGTGATACACATTCACCCTATGGTCATCAATCGAATCGTGGGGTCCTCTGTTTTCGGATGTCGTCAATGGATCCATCATGGTGGAGGGATCCCTATGGGATGAAGGAAAATCCATTGCAATGGAAACCCGGACATAGGCGCCATCGCCGGATGACGTAAGGTCCGATCATGATGGTCGAAGAAAGTGTCCGTCGCCCGCAGGTGTCAATGGCCACCTGGGGCAGCCGACCCACGGGACCCATCGGGATCACCTCCACATCGGATTCCGATATCATTCCGTTGCGGTAGCCCCGCCATGGGACGGTCCTCCGGGACGCGACCCCTCGGGCAGCATGTCGAACAGACGGTCCACCATCTCGGTCTCGCCCCTGTTCAGCGACTCCGACAGCTCCGCCAGCATCCCGTTCGCCATGGTGAAGTTGTACCTCCTGATGTACGGGTACGCGGAGAAGGCGTTGTCCCCTGGATCCTCCCCGAACCTGAAACCGTACACCCCCCTGACCCAGTCGTTGAGCTCCGGGAGGCGCCCCACATCCATCGGGACGTACTCCGCGGACCGTCTGTCCAGGATCCTGCCCGCCTCCTCCCAGGAGAAGCCGAGGGGCATCGCACCGAACCGTCCGGTGTGCGCCGGACCGACGGCGTTGAGGGACCAGTGCGGCGACTGGATGTCCATGGCCGGGACGGCCGCCCCGTGGTCCCCATGGGGCTTGACGTTGATCCCGTAGAGGAACGACCTCTCCCCGTCCAGCTCTCCCAGACGCCCCATGACCGCATCGTACCTGCCGTCCGGCACCGAGTCGACGCGCCTGTTGCCCAGGTCCATCGCCACGAAGGTGGGTCCGATGTCGTCGTACAGGGAGAACAGTTCGCCGATCCTCCGACTGGGGATGTAGGCGGGGATGCTCATGGCGATGCCGTCCATCCTGGTGTGGCACCTCCCCGTCTCCACCATCGCCCGGACGAAATCCCCGTACAGACGGATCCGGTCGGGGGTCTCGAACGACCTCCCGAAATGCAGCAGCGGCATCAGGGGGATGTCGTTGCGTCTCCTGTCCAGCAGGGACATCAGGCACGCGTGGTCCGACGGCTCCAGCCGCTGGCCGTCCCCGATCTGCAGTCTCACGACGAACAGCCCCAGGTTGTCCGATTCCGGGAACCTGGATCTGGGCCTGAGGTACGCCTCCTGCGCGTCGGGGTCGCCGTCGAGTATCCTCAGCTGGTCCAGCGTGAGGTCGATGTAGCTCTCGTTGATGACGTTGTCCCCCGTTCCGCGGAGGGTCCGGATGTCGGTCGAGTTCTCGGTGGACCTGCCGAAGCCCGTGACCCTCCTGGAGTTCGCCCTCAGGACGACGTTCCTGGCCCGGGTGTCCCTGTCCCCCTCGTACATCCTCACGTCGGAGATGGTGTAGTTACCCATCGGTGCGACCCCCCGGGGACAGCACATCCCCGTTGAGGACATGTTCCGTGAAATCCTCCCTCGTCCATTCCGGCAACGGTGTCCCGTTGAGGGAGAGGCCCCTGATGATCGGTGCGACCATGGGGGATTCGGAGGGGATCAGGGCCACCCCGGGGTACATGTGGCAGGTGATGGCCAGGAGGTACATGTCGTCTATCCGGCCGAGGCTGGACTCCATCCTCCTCGCCCTCTCGAACACCGGGGATGAACCGTCGTCCGATTCCATGTGTCCGGCGACGGCCTCGCCGAATCCCGACAGCAGCATCCCCTCCCGTCCGGGACTGAGGATCCTGATGTTGGACAGCATGAGGCACGACTCCTCCACATCGTCCGTGTACATCCTGATGCGATCCGCCTCCCGGTATCCGTCCGGGGCGTACGACTGGTTGTAGATGAGGGCCGATCTGTGGATCCTCAGCATCGAGGTGGGGGTTTCCCTGGAACGGATGATGGCCATGACCAGCGGATCACTTCTTGAACCGACGAGGTCGTCCACCACATCCCGTATCAGGGATTCATCATACCCCATACGTGACACCCCCGTGCATCATCGTGTCGTCGATCCTGAGTTCCCTGAACATCCTGCGATCGCAGCACCAGTTGTGGTACTGTACCGCCTCCCGGTACTTGGACAGTATCTTCATACGTTCCTTCTCATCGGGATTGTGTCTGTTCTCCTCAATGAGTTCCTCCAGGACGGATCTGTGTCCGCTAACCTGGTCGTAGATGGGTGTTTGCCCGGTATCACCGATTGAACACTCTATGTAGTTCAACATGAGGTAGTCGTCGGACGGGCTTCTGCATACCCTGGAGGAATCCGTGGACAGGTCGTCGTCCAGGATGATCCTCGGACCCACGGCCTTCTCCGATTCCAGGATGTATGCATCGACCAATCCCTTTCCGAGTACGAAATTGTCATCGTAGTACAGCGATCCCCGGGTGATGCCGCCTCTCGATGCCAGCCTGTATTTCATCAGCAGTTGGAACTGGGTTTGACCGGCGATGTCTATTATCTTGTTCAGATTGTCATCGGAGTAGCTGTCGAATATCAGGATGTTATCGGAGAACACACGGGTGTTCGCATCCATCCCGACTGTTTTCCTGTACATGTTCGACAGCTTGTTAACGAACCTGTCGACCTCTGATTCGTCGTCCGAGGAGAGGATGGATTTCGTTCCGAGTATGTCGATGTAGGCGACGATGCAATCCGTCTGTTTCAGTTGCATATTCGATCCCGAATCAAAGATGTCCCCGGATGAGTCCATGAGTATGAATCAACATGAGAAATTTAATGATTCGCGAACAATATGATAATCCATGACATGTATGGAAGGTGGATGGTACACCTGTGGATGTGTGTCGTATGGACAGATATCCGGGATGGTCCGCAGCACGCCCCAATGGATCGGACGACGGCGAGTGGTCCGGAGAACACGTCGTAAAGGGTTTGGGGGCCGGCGGCACCTCGAAACGGCACCACCGGCCGTGACGCTCACCAGTCCGCCATGTCCTCGGGAGTCAGGATGAACCTCATCCCGGAGATGTCGAAATCCGTGCCGCACTCGTAGAACCTGTCCACCAGCTCCTGGTGCAGGGCATCCACCCTGTCGATGTCCACCGTGTCCGGATGGAGCGCGGTGGCGATGTACGCGACCCTCAGGCAGATGGGCATGGTGGAGCAGACGATGTACTGCCCCGTGTCGGCATGCTTCCATCCGTCGAAGTGGGCGACTATGGGCGGACAGTCCTCGGATACCGACTCAGCGGTCTGGTTGTACGACAGCTGGTTCCTGATGTGGAATATGTACTCGAAGTCCAGGAGGTAGACCTCCGGATGGTCCGCGATCTTTATCCCGGTGCTTCCGGCGAAGTCCACGGAACCCAGTCCGTAGGTGCCGCCGGCCATCAGCGCCGCCCTGGTGTAGTCGGACCCGGCGCTGCTCAGCTGTCCGTTGGAGCTGGACGCGGCCACAACGGGCCACTCCTCCCCCTCCACGTTGTCCTCCACGTAGTCGAACACGGAGAACATGAGGTCCACCAGCCCGTCGGCCCTCCCGGTCTCCTGGAACAGGAGCCCCAGCAGCATGTACGAGTGGACGATCTCGCCCCTATCGGCGGCGGCCGCGGATACGCGGACCACGTCGACACCCGCCTTCTCGAAGTCCGCCTCGTTGGTCAGGTAGGAGCGGTTCCAGTCGGCGATGACGGCGGTCACCCCCTTCTCGGCGATGATGTTCGAGGATCCCACCTTCCCGTCCTCGAACGGGATGCTCATGGTGCTGGTCCCGAGTCTCTCGACGCGGTCCGTGTCGAGGAGGGTGGCCCCGAGTAGGGTCCTGTCGTTGGTGTTGCCGTAGGACGCACCCTTGATGTGGTCGGTGAGCCCAAGCATCATCTCCATCGTGAGGGTGTTCGAGGAACCGGTCGTTATGGCCGATGTACGGGGAACGATGTGGAGACCACCTCCTCGTCCATGGTCCCGTCGCCGTCGACATCGTGGAAGTTAACGTGCCATATCACCGCGTGCCTGCCGGCTGCGACGTCCTCCACGAGTGCCACGTCGTCCCCGTCCAGGATGCCGTCCCTGTCGGCGTCGGCAAGCGGGTACTCGGTCGCATCCGCACCCTCGTCGATCATATCCTGTATCATCCCGGCGTCTTCCAGGTCGAGGAACCTGTCGCCGTTTATGTTCCCGTAGACCTTGAGCTCCACGTCGCCCATGTCAACGGCCCTGGTCCCACCGTCCTCCCCGTCGATCACCAGGTAGGCTCCGACGGCCGCCACGACGAGGGCCGCCGCGATGACGGCCACATATGCGATCTTCTTATCCATTGAGATGCACCTCCGTTTGGTGTGTGGATATTGGATGTATAATCCAACATAAATACCCGCGACATGGGGTCGGGAGGATTTCGGTCCCCGTCATCCTGAAGCCGTTGTAAGTGTGACCGCACGCGACAGACGTATAAAGACAGGGCCCGGAACACGGCATCATGACCAGGATGATACCGATCGGCATCCAGGATTTCAGGAAGATCCGCGAGGGAGGGTACCTGTACGTCGACAAGACCGAAATGATACCGAGGATGCTGTCCAGCGAGAGCAAGGTGCATCAGATCACAAGGCCGAGGCGCTTCGGG
>JAZODL010000096.1:0-2520 GCA_045596945.1 Candidatus Methanomethylophilaceae archaeon
GGCCTCCTTCGCTATGATGAACGCGAACTCTCCCATCGCGCACAGTCCTATCGCGGAGACGAATCCGGTGTGGGCCCTCTCGTTGCCGATCCAGTACGCCAGGAAGACGGTGGACGTCTTGAGTGCGGCGAACAGCAGGTAGATGATCACGATGAGGGTGATGTTCTCGTAGAGCGTCCCCAGACTGATCTCCATTCCGATGGATATGAAGAACATGGCCATGAAGAGGTTCTTCATGGGTTCGATGTCGTGGTTTATCTCCTTGCTCTTCCTGCTGGCGGCGACGATCATACCCATCAGGAACGCACCGATGGCCATGGAGAGCCCGATGTAGGTGGACAGCAACGCCATGCCGAACGCCAGTCCGATGGAGAACACGACCAGGACCTCGGACGACACGTTGTCCGAGACCCAGTTTATCACACGAGGCACCAGCCTCAGTCCGACGACGATGCTCACGAGCATGAACACGACGATGCTCACTATCATCACGATGAGCTCGCTGGTGTCCAGCGAGGATCCCGCCAGGAGGGGGGTGATCATGGACAGGATGATGACCTGCCCTATGTCCTCCATGATGGTGATCAGGACGAGCATCTCTATGTGCTCCTTGTCCAGTTTGCCCTGGGACTTCAGGACGGCCATGACGACGGCGGTGCTGGAACCCGAGATGATCGCACCGAGGGTGATGCACTGGACGGTGTTGAATCCGAGGAAGGTCCCGGCTATGAATCCTCCCAGGACCATCAGAGGCAGCTGTATGATGGCCACCTCCATCGCGAACAGACCCTGTTTGCGTATCTTCTTCAGGTTGATCTCCAAGCCGATGCAGAACATCAGCATGACCAGACCCATGTCCGACAGTATCTCGACGACGGTGTGGCCGTCCTCCGGTATGCTCCACAGGTTGGCGAGGATTATTCCGGACACCAGGTATCCGATCAGGGGCGGCAGCTTCAGCTTGTTGAAGACGATGGAGCACAGTCCGGCCAGTATGGTGAACATCGCCATGCTGGTCAGAAAAACAGCCTCATCCATCAGTGCACCCCCTTGGTACAACCGCGTGCGATATTTAAATGATGTACCTCGTGGGAACCGTCTCCGTACATATGCGACGGGTCGTGCCGTGTCAGAGCTTCTTCAGCTTCCCCTGGTTGAACGCGTTCTCGAAGCCCTTCCACTCCGAGGGTCTGATGACGACCTTGTCCCCCTTGGCGTATTTCCTGCGGTCCACCCAGTTGGTGAACGGCGCCAGGACCCTGTAGGGCTCCCCCTTCTCCGCCTTGGCGGACGGTACGGGCTTGCCCTTCACGTCGGTGTAGTTGCCGTTGTACATCGTGACGGTCCCATCGGACACCTCCGCGACCTTGTTGCAGACGTTGTCCAGGAAGTACCTGTCATGGGTCACGGTGATCACCACCCCGTCGTACTCCGCCAGGGCGCCCTCGAGGACGTGCTTCGACTCCATGTCGAGGTAGTTGGTCGGCTCGTCGAGGACCAGGAGGTTGGTCGCGTCGTGGAGGAGCAGGCACAGGGCGACCCTCGCCCTCTGCCCCCCGGACAGCGTGGACATCTTGTTGGTGACGGTGTCCCCGGTGAGGAGGAACCTCGCCAGCATGTTGCGGGCGTCCGCCTTCCTGTCCCTTCCGATGATCATCAGCATCTGCTCCTCGGCGGTGAGGTCCAGGTCCAGGGCCTCGTGGTGCTGGGAGTAGTACCCGATCTTGGCGCCGGGCGCCAGCCAGAGGTCCCCCTTCGAGGGGATCCTCCCCAGGAGGGCGTCCAGCAGGGTCGTCTTCCCCGCACCGTTGGCGCCGAAGACACCGATCTTGTCACCCTTCTGGATGTCCATCGCGATGCCGCTCAGGATCGTGCGGCCGTCCCTCTCCACCGACAGACCGTCGGCCATCAGGACGTTCTTTCCCGACTTGTGGGCGGCCTGGATCCTCATGCTGATCTCCCTGGACTCCTCCGGACGCTCCTTCTCCTCCATCTTCGAGATCAGCATCAGGCGGGTCTTGTAGTCGCTCATGTAGCGGCGCTGGTCGTGGAACATCTGGTTGGCGATGGCCTCCTGCTTCCTCTTCTGGTCGGCGTACCTCTCGTACTCCCTCTGGGCCCGTTCGATCTCCATGTTCTTCTTCTCGACGAACTCGGAGTAGTTGCCCTTGTACTCGCGGGACCTCCCCCTCTCGATCTCCATGACCCTCTGGGCGATCCTGTCCAGGAAGTACCTGTCGTGGCTGATGACCAGGACCGCGCAGCCCGCGTCCAGTATGGTCCTCTCCATCCACTCCACGGTGGATATGTCCAGGTGCGACGTGGGTTCGTCCATGATCAGGAGGTCGCAGTCCTCGATCTGCACGGCGAGCCTGGTGACCATGACCTTGGTCCTCTCCCCGCCGGACAGGGATCCCATGGTGCGGTCCATCATACCCTTGGGGAGTCCGACCTCCCCCAGCATCCTCTCCAGGTTGTCGTCCAGCTCCATCTCGAACTTGGCCATCTGGGACTCCAGGT
>JAZODL010000097.1:0-4570 GCA_045596945.1 Candidatus Methanomethylophilaceae archaeon
TGTGAAGTCCGGCAGGACCGACCCCCTCTCGCCGACGGCGTCCAGTGTCACGGCCATGGCGTACTCCAGGTGCGGTGCCATGCACCTCACGATGCACCCGGGCATGACGTAGACGTCGTCGCCCCTCCAGACGGGTTCCAGCTCCGTGCGCGCGGGATGGTTCTCGACGGGCCTGTTCAGTCCCGTCTCGTAGAAGTCCGGGGACACCGGACGGTCGAGCACGATGCTGTATGCGGCGAGCATGACCGTCTTCGGGTCCGTGTGCGGGCACGCTTTCGTGCACCTCCCGCACCCGACACAGTCGAAGACCTTCCTCAGATCCCCCTGCATCACCGCGAGGGGGTCGCATCCGCCGTGTCTGTAGGAGGGGCATACCTCCCTGCACCTCCCGCACCCGGTGCATTTCGAAGTGTACTCGTCTATGTGGTCACGGGTCCTGTACATCGGTCCTCACCCGAGTGGTTACAGGAGACCGCATTGAAAAACAATGTGATGTGGAAGGCGGGGCGGTGCCCCGCCGTTTCAGAGGTCCACGGGGATCCTGTGGAACCTGAGGGACTCCCTGTCGCCGGCGGCGGCCGCCACCAGTTCGGCGATGTGGACCACGGGTTTCCCGTTCTCCTGTGCGTCGTACTTCACGAGGCACATGGGGCATCCCACGACGATGACGTCGGCCCTGGCGCATTCGGACATGCGCTCCTCCATGAGGGGCACGGAGACCTCCACGTTCTTGCCGCAGCATCCCATCGTGGTGTTCACGGGCGTGCATCCCATGGCCTTGACGACGTCGGCCATGAGCCTCTTGTGGGCCATGGCGGAGCATCCGGGCTGGATGGCCACCTTGATCTCGCGGTCGAACCTCGGGAGGGCGTCCATGTGGTCACCCAGGAACTGTATGATGTGCGGGGCGTCGATGCCCGCGGCCTCGAGCTCCTCGCCGCATCCGGCGCACAGCGTGACCATTCCCTTATCCCCCGCGGAGTCGCCCATGGCGAGCTTCACGGAGCGCCTCTCTACCTCCGTCATCCCCCTGAACTGCACGGGGTGCATGCAGCAGGTGTTGCCGGGCAGCTCCACGGCGTCCACGCCGACCGCCCTGAAGGCGACCGATGCGGCGTAGTTGACGTACGGCACCCTGCACTTCACGACGCATCCGGGCATGACCCTGACGCCGTCCTCCGCCCACACGGGGACGAGGGAGTCGGCCTCCGAGTCCACCTTGGGGATCGAGTACCCGGTCTCCCTGTACGTGTCGGAGACCTGTATCCCGCTGTTTATGACCGCCAGGTTCATTATGACCCTGTGGGGGTCGCTCCTGCGGCAGACCCTGGAGCAGTTCCCGCAGTGGATGCAGAGTTCGTAACCCTCCTCACCGCTGATCATGATCTCCATCGGGTCGCATCCGCCGTGCTTGTACGACGGGCACACGTTCGTGCACTTGGCGCAGCCTATGCATTTCAGGCGCAGCCTGTCTATCTCATCCTCTAGGAATCCCATGTCCTCACACCCTGGGGTAGTCCAAGGGGACCTCCATCAGCGGGTCCCCGGACGGTCCCGGTTCCATCCGGACGCCGTCCGCTCCGGTCTGGACGATGTAGGGCGTCCCGCCCCTGGCGCTGATGGCCTCGCAGACCTTCTCGGGTCTGTCGGTGAGGGCCACCATGCAGCCCCCTCCTCCGGACCCCGTGAGCTTCGCGCCGTACGAGTACGGCAGCGACGCGTTGACGAGTTTGTTCAGTTCCCTGCAGGAGACGCCGAGGATCGACAGCAGCTTGTGGTCGCGGGTCATCATCTCGCCCAGGGCGACCGTGTCGCCCCTCTCCAGCGAGGCGTGGCCCTCGAGCGTGACGGCCTCGATCTCGTCGACGACGTCGGCTGCGAAGTGGTTCCTGCCCACGAACCTCCTGACCTTCTCCACCTGGGGGCCGGTGGGCGCACGGACCCCTGTGTTCCCTATGACGAAGGTCATGTCGGGGACGTTCACGTCGGACACGTCCCATGTCCTGTTCCCGCGGGACACCGTCCACAGGTGACGGTCGTCCGTACCCGGGACGTTCACCGCTATGCCGCCGCCGTGGACGCATGCGGATGCGTCCATGGGGGATCCGTTGCCCTGTGCGAAGAGCTCCGCACCGTACGCCTCGTCGACCAGGGTCATCTCGTCGGAGGGTTCACCCCTCTCGGCGCGGATGGCCATCGCCAGCGCCGCCGACAGTGCGGCGGAGGATCCGAGACCCGATCCCGGGGGGATCTCGCTGTTGGTGACGTAGTCCATGGCGTAGTGGGTGTCACGGGTCAGGTACCTGAAGTGGGGCTGCCTGTTGAAGTCTATGTGCTCCCCGTTCAGGCTGTTGCGGTAGCTGCGCCTGATGCTGCAGGATATCCTGCGGTCCACTGCCAACACCACTGCGGGTTTGCCGTAGACCACGGCGTGCTCCCCGAGGATGACGAACTTCCCGGGGGCCGAGGCTGTGAACCACTCTCCTTCCGTCATCAGTCGTTCAGTCCGTATCTGTTGATCTCTTCGCGGATCGCGTCGTCGGGGGTCCTCTTGTTGAGGAGCGGCTGCGGGATGCCCCACCACGCCTCCTCCATCGACTCGAGCCTGCGGTCGAACTCCTCGTCGGACTCGCCGTCCTCCATCTCGACGGCCATCATGGCCTTCCTGAGCTCGCCGAACAGGTCCACCTGGAACTTCTTGTTGACCATGCACATGCCGATGTAGCTGTCGAAGCAGGCTGCGACCTCCTCCGCGGTGTCGGCGGGGAGGCACTCCATGACCATGTCGAGGACGCTGTTGGCGGTCATCTTGAAGATGAGCTGCCTCTTGGCCTCCTCGGGGAGCTCGTCCTCGTCGATGGCGGCCATCATGTCGTCCCTGAACAGGTCCGAGAGGGCCGACGTCCTGTTGGGGTTCTTTCCGAATAGGTAGTTGAGGTGCGCCTCCTCGGGGCTGACCTCGGGCTCGTCCCCTCCGAAGAGGGCTGCGTTGGGATCGAAATCTTCTGCCATGGTGTTCACCTGATCCTGTGTACGACCTTCTCCAGTATGTCCATCCCAGCATTAATCTTGCCCTCGTCCGCGGCGTAGGAGAACCTGAGGTGCCCCTCGCCGTACGTTCCGAACGCGGATCCCGGGGTGCATATGAGCCCCTCCCTGGCCAGCTCCATCGCCAGGTCGGCGGACGGGATGTCCATGTCGTAGGAGGGGAACGCGTAGAACGCCCCCTTGGGCGGGACGATGCCCATGCCGGGGATGTCGTTGATCCTGGAGGATATGAGGTCCCTCCTAGCCCTGAACACCCTCCTGGCGTTCTCCAGGTACGGGTCGAGGTGCGGCATGGCCGCGAGGATGCCGTGCTGGGCCGGGGTGTTGGGGTTGGCGCACACGTGGTACTGCATCTTGACGAACGTGTCCATGACCGACTCGTCGGCGCAGAGGAAGCCCATCCTCCAGCCGGTGACGGCCATCATCTTGGAGAATCCGTTGACGACAACGGAGGTGTCCAGCCTGTCCATGAAGGACACGTGCCCGCCCTCGTACACGAAGGAGTCGTACACCTCGTCGGCGAGGATGGTGATCCCCTTGTCCACCGCTATGTCGCAGAGGGCGTCCTTGGTCTCCCTGGTGAGCACGCCGCCCGTGGGGTTGGAGGGCGTGGTGACCACGATCATCCTGGTCGCGGGCGTGATCCTGGACTGTATGTCGTCGATGTCGGGCTGGAAGTCGCCGTCGGTGAGCCTGTACTCCACCGGCTTCCCGTCGGCCAGCCTCACATGGGGGTCGTAGATGACGAAACCGGGGCTGGGGATCAGGACCTCGTCACCGGGGTCGATCATGCTCTGGGTGATCTCCATGAGTGCGGTGGACCCGCTGGGGGTGATCATGATGTTCCCCGCGGATATGTCGCCGTACATGGAGTACCTGGAGGCCACGGCCTCCCTGAGCTCGGGGATGCCGGCGGTGGGGCCGTACCTGTTGAGGCCGGCGGCCGCGGCGTTGCTCATGCCCTCTATGGCCTGCACCGGGGGTGCGAGATCGGGTTCGCCGAGTCCGAGGTTGACGGAGTCGGAACCCGCCAGGTCGAACATCTTTCTGATACCGGACATCTGGATGCCGGAGATCCTCTTGGAGACCTTCATGGGGACCCGGAACGGGTACAGCCGTATAATTACTTGGTACGTTCCCGTGCGCGCGTGGGACCGTCCGTCAGGTATTTCTCCGACCGGTGCGGTCGCACCGCCATGGACACGCGTTCGTTCAACAGGCTCATGGCGGGGATATCGGTGTTCTGGCTCATCCTCTGCCTTGCGAGGTTGGCTCTCATGGCGCCGATGCTGTCGGCGTCGCCGCACGGCGGGTTGCTGTCGACCGTGATCAACGTCCTGCTCGTCGTGGGCATCGTGATGATGGAAGCCATCGCGTTCCGCGGGGCGCGCGACCGTGTCGCGTCGATCGCCGATCCCGAGCACCACTGCCCCCGCTGCCACGCGAGGTTGGATGAAGGGTTGGACTTCTGCCCGGTGTGCGGTCATCCCCTGGACGACAGCTGAGACCTGAGTTCCGCCAC
>JAZODL010000098.1:0-3506 GCA_045596945.1 Candidatus Methanomethylophilaceae archaeon
GTACCAAACATAGCCCTGATGGGGAACAGGTCAACCTTCACGGTCGTCTCCACGGTCCCTTCGGGACCGGTCCTGGTGGCGGGCTCCACGGAGATCGTGGTGAGGGACGCCGCACCGACCGGGCCCAAACCCCGGACCGCCACGACGGGCAAGCAGGTCACATACGACGACGTCGGGGGACTCGACGAGGAGCTGAAGAGGATCAGGGAGATGATTGAGCTCCCCCTGAAGCACCCCGAGCTCTTCGACAGGCTGGGGATCGGCGCCCCCAAGGGCGTCCTCCTGTACGGTCCTCCGGGTACGGGGAAGACCCTCATAGCCGAGGCGGTGGCCAACGAGTCCGGTGCCGCCCTGTACTCCATACGCGGGCCGGAGATCATAGGGCAGTACTACGGCCAGAGCGAGGAGCGCCTGAGGGACATCTTCAGGGAGGCCGCGGACAACGCGCCCAGCGTAGTGTTCCTCGACGAGATAGACTCCATAGCCCCCAACCGCGACTCGGTATCCGGGGAGGTCGAGAGGCGCGTTGTGGCGCAGCTCCTGACACTGATGGACGGGCTCGGGGACAGGGGGAACGTCATAGTCATAGGGGCGACCAACAGGGAGGACTCCATAGACCCCGCGCTCAGACGTCCGGGGAGGTTCGACAGGGAGATCGAGATCGGCGTCCCGGGACGTCGTGCACGCGCGGACATACTGGAGGTGCACCTCCGCGACATGCCCCTCACCGACGACGTGTCCATAGACAGGCTCGCCGGAATGACCCAGGGGTTCGTGGGTGCGGACCTGGCCGCCCTGTGCAGGGAGGCCGCCATGAGATGCCTCCGGTCACGCATGATGGAGCTGGACATGGACCGCCCCGTCCCGTCCCGGGTCCTGGAGAGCATGAGGGTGTCCATGTCCGATTTCGAGCATGCCCTCGGCGACGTGGAGCCGAGCGGCATGAGGGAGGTCCTGGTCGAGATCCCCAAGGTCTCGTGGGCCGACGTGGGCGGACTCGACGACGTCAGGGCGCAGATCGAGGAGGCCTTCGTGCCCGAGGAGGGGAACGACGCCTACAGGAGGCTGGGGATAGAGCCGTGCAAGGGCATACTCCTGTACGGTCCGCCCGGTACGGGGAAGACGCTCATCGCGAAGGCCTTGGCGAACGAATCCGGTACGAACTTCATATCGGTAAACGGACCTGAGGTCGCCAGCAAGTGGATGGGTGAGAGCGAGCGCGCCATCCGCCAGATCTTCAAGCGCGCCAAGCAGATGGCCCCCTGCATCATATTCTTCGACGAGATCGATTCCATAGCCCCCGTCCGCGGGGGAGGTGACGGCTCCGCATGGGAGAAGGTCGTCGCACAGCTCCTGACGTCCATGGACGGCGTGGAGAGCATGAGGAACGTCACGGTCATGGCGGCGACCAACAGACCGGATATGATAGACCCGGCCCTCCTGAGGCCGGGCAGGTTCGACAGGATGGTGCTGGTCGGGAAACCTGACGAGGGGTCCCGCCTCAACATCCTGTCCGTGCACACCCGCGACATGCCGCTGGACGGCGTGGACCTTCGGGAGATCGCCGCGGGGACCGACGGGTACGTGGGTGCCGACCTGGCTGCCCTGTGCAGGGAGGCGGGCCTCATGGCGTACCGTGAGTCGCATGCCGCCGACAGTGTCTGCATGCGCCATTTCACCGCCGCGATGGAGGTCGTCAGACCGTCCACGGACGAGGAGTCGTTCAGGAAGTACGAATCCATATCCCGCAACACCGCGAGGGGCCGTACGAGCTGGGACAACGTACCCTTCTACGGATGAGTGGCGGCGGACACCCTGGTTTAATACTATGTGGCCCTAACGTGGGTCATGACGGAGCAAACCGCACCTGCCCGGAAGGAGCAGAACTACGTCCTGTACAGCGTACTCGGAATCATCCTGGTCATCCTGACCGGCGTCAAGTTCGACCTGTACTCCGATTCCCTGGTGTGGCTCGTTGCGTTCGGACGCTTCGGCATGCCCGTGTTCTTCATTGTGTCGGGATACTTCCTGTTCTCCAGCGACGGCCATTCGGAGAGGTCCGTCCTGAGGAAGGCGATGCACATCCTCCTCCTGACGGTGTTCCTCAAGGTCCTGTATCTGGTTCTGGACCTCGTCTACATGGCCGGCGGGATCGTCGACCTGGAGTACACGGTGATGGCCTTCGTCATATGCGAGGAGACCACGATGCACCTGTGGTTCGTCTATGCCCTGCTCCTCCTGTACATCTGGTGGTGGGTGATGCTCCGCTACGACCTGGATATCAGGAGGATCTCGTACACCCTCTCCGTCATCGTACTGTTCCTGATCATCCTGTTCGGGGTCGTCCTGCGCCTGATCGGGGTGGACGAGGTCATGGGCGTCTCCAGCCTCTACATAAACGAGCAGTTGTACCCGTTCATAGGCATACCGTTCTTCACCATCGGGTACTACCTCCACAAGAACAGGGATTGGTTCGACAGGACCTTCAGCACACGGGCCCTGATCCTGATCACGGTCGTGGGCATGGTCACCCCCATCATGGCGTCGGAGTGGGTTCCCAGGTCTACCCTCTACGTCGGATCCATCGCAGCCGCGGTCGGACTGTTCATGCTCACGTTCAGGGTGCCCCAGGGCAGGCTCAGGTGCGGGTTCACGGAGTACCTGGGTCGCGACCTCAAGCCGTTCCTGTACGGTTTCTTCCCCGCGGTCATATTCTTCCTGCAGCACGTGGCCATGGTCGGGTTCGCGGACAACCCTTGGTACGTACCGGTCGGATCCATCCTGGCGATCGTGATGAACGTGCTGCTGTCGCACCTGGTGTACGTTCTGATAAAGAGGATCCCGCACCGCGACGGTTCCGGAGCCAAGGCTGCGTGAACAGTGTTCAGCCCAGGTCCTTGACCATGTAGGGCAGGCCCCTGCGGAACCCGAGAGATGCGTAGTACTGCCTCACCCCGACACCGCTGGTCACGCGGACACCGCGTTTGCCGTACTCGGACGCTATGCGCTCGGCCTCCGCGACCAGCTCCCTTCCGAAACCGCGGTGCTGCCAATCCTCACCGCCGTCCCCGATGGACACTATCCTGCCGAAGACCTTGAGCTCCCTTATGGTGGCCAGGTTGCAGCCGTCGACCCTGACCCTGACGTAACCCACCAGGGAGTCGCGGTACTCGAACGACACGAAGAACTCCCTGCCGCCGCTGGCCTCGTACTCCATGGTCCTCATGACGAGTTCCGACGGATCGTCGAGTGTCTCCCCGGTGTGGCCCACCTCCCTGCACCTTATGCACCTGCACGGTGTGCCGTCCTCCGACATGCGGTCGGCGACGAGCTGACGGATGTTGCTCTTCGTTATTCCGGCGGATATCTGCGGGACTGGGATGTCCCTCTGGATGCGCTGGATGCGGACGTACTCGGGTACCGTGCGCTTCATGGCGCACAGGAGGTCGACCGCCTGGTCCACGTCGTACGGGACGTACTCCCCCGCCTCCCACATGTCGTACAGC
>JAZODL010000099.1:0-8813 GCA_045596945.1 Candidatus Methanomethylophilaceae archaeon
ACCCTCATCCCCATGTACTTCATGATCTCCTGGTATGGAGGACCCCGCAGGCACTACGCCGCGATTAAGTTCTTCATCTACACCCACGTGGCGTCCCTCGTCATGCTGATCGGAATCTTCGCGATGGCATTCGAGGCCGCACAGATCACCGGAACCGGAGTCGTCGACTTCGCGTTCAGTGTCATCAACCCCGCAATCGCCGGTACATCCGAGATGTTCCAGGTGCTCGTGTTCGCGCTCCTGTTCTTCGGATTCGCCGTCAAGATGCCCGTCGTGCCCTTCCACACATGGCTTCCCGACGCACACACGGAGGCACCCACCGGAGGATCCGTCCTCCTTGCAGGTGTCATGCTTAAGATGGGATCCTACGGAATCATCCGTATCTGCCTCGAGGCCCTCCCCCTGGGAGCGGAGTACTGGCAGTGGGTCGTCATCGCGATCGCCCTCCTGTCCATCGTCTACGGAGCCTACGGATGTATCGCACAGACGGACCTCAAGAAGATGGTCGCATTCTCGTCCATCAGCCACATGGGAATGGTCATGCTGGGAATCGGATGTCTCTCCGAGGCCGGAGTGACCTTCGCAATCTTCCAGATGTTCGCCCACGGTCTCATCACCGCGATCCTGTTCATGGTCTGCGGAATGACCGGCCACAAGGTCGGAACCAGGGAGATCCCCCTCCTCGGAGGACTCGCTGGAAAGATGCCCATGTACGCACTGTTCATGATGATCGGATTCATGGCGTCCCTCGGACTGCCCGGTCTCGTCGGATTCTGGGGAGAGTTCCCCGTCATCTTCGCGTTCTACGAGTTCGTGATCGCGAACGACGTGCTCTGGCTGATCCTGTTCTGCCTGCTGTCCCTCATGCTCACCGCAGGGTACTACCTGTGGGCCATGCAGAGGACGCTGTTCGGACCCGAGACGACCAAGATCGACCTCACACACGCACACGACGTCAGCAAGACCGAGGGTATCGCACTGGCGGTTCTCGTCGTCCTCGTCGCATTCTTCGGAGTGTGGCCCGACGCGGCACTGTCCTTCATCGAGCCCTACGTGTCCGCTCTCGCTAACATGGGAGTCGTGATCTGATGGATATGACCGCAATATTCGGAGACTACACAGCAATCGCCCCCATGCTCGTCCTGATCGTGGGTGCACTGGTCCTCCCCGGAATACAGCTGCTCAGCAAGAACAGGACCGCCACCTGGGCGGTCGCACTGGTGCTCGTGATCGCGTCCATCGCGGTCAACGCCATGCTTATCGCAGAGGAGTTCACCGGGAATGCCTTCGACCTCTACATATACGACGCCTACACCGGGCTCATGGTCCTGATCTTCCAGATCGTCCTGTTCCTCGGTGTCCTGGTGTCCAACGCCAGCATCGAGACCACCAGGCTCCACGTCGGAGCGTACTACGCACTGCTCCTCGGCGCCACCACCGGTATGATGTTCGTCGCGGGATCCATGGATCTCGTCTCCATCTTCATCGGAGTGGAGCTGACCAGTATCTCGTCCTACGCCCTCGTCTCCCTGAAGAGGAAGGACTCCAGGGCAGCGGAGGCCGCCGTCAAGTACGTCATCATCGGAGGAATGTCCACCGCACTGACCATCTACGGTATCTCCATGCTCTACGGTCTGACCGGAACCACGGTCATCAACGACATCGCGGCACAGACGCAGCTCACCGGAATGAACTGGATGTTCGCCATCGCGCTCGTCTCCATGATCGCAGGATACGGATTCAAGATCGCAGCTGTTCCCTTCCACATGTGGGCACCCGATGTCTACGAGGGAGCATCCACACCCGTCTCCATGTTCCTGGCAACTGGATCCAAGAAGATGGGTCTGGGGGTCTTCTTCCAGATCTTCCTGCTCATGTTCGTCTCCGGTACGGCGTGCTCCGCGATCGCGGGCCCCGAGGTCCAGTACCTCTTCGCCATCATCGCGGCGTTCACCATGACCGTCGGAAACGTCGTGGCCATCGCACAGAACAACATCAAGAGGATGCTCGCATACTCCTCCATCGCCCAGGCAGGTTACATCCTGATCGTCATGGCGGTCATGTCCGAGTACGCTCTCGCAGGAGGTCTCTTCCACATGTTCACCCACGTGTTCATGAAGGGAGGAGCGTTCCTCATCGTCGGTGCACTCATCTGCGCTGGAATCGGCGAGAAGATCTCCGACTACAGAGGACTTGCGAAGAGGGCACCCCTCCTCGCATTCGCGATGATGCTGTTCCTGTTCTCCCTGGCCGGTATCCCCCCTCTCGCGGGGTTCACCTCGAAGTTCTTCCTGTTCTCCTCCGCAATCGGAAGCCTGGACGGAGTAACTTCCCAGTGGGTCTGGCTGGCGTTCATCGCCATCCTCAACTCCGCCATCTCCCTGTACTACTACGCAAGAGTGGTCAAGGCGATGTACGTCGAGAAGGGAACCTCCACCGAGAAGGTCTCGATCCCCGCGCCCTTCACGGTCGCGATCGTGATCTGTGTCGTCGCCGTCATCGTTCTGGGAGTCTACCCCCAGATCGTGTTCGACCTCTGCGAGGCTGCGGCAGCAGCGATGTTCGCATAACCCTCAACACAAACCCCTTACCCAAACCCCTTACGCTACATCATTCGTTTTCCCTGTCGTTCCTGACTAACGATTAAATACCCCACTGTGATACAGCGACGATGGTCAATAGCTGGCACGATTGTATCAAAGACGAGCTCCAGTACGTGGAGGAACTCATGATGGAGAACCTCGCGTATCGTGAGAACCCCGAATTGACAGAAATGTGTCAGTACGTCATCTCTTCCGGGGGGAAGAGGCTCAGGCCCGCCCTCTGCATCATGTCCTACAACCTCAATGGCGGCACGGATCCCAAGGTCCCCGCCAGGGTCGGAGCGGCGTTCGAGATCATCCACAGTGCATCCCTCATCCATGATGACATAAATGATCAGGGCGAGATAAGGCGCGGCAGGAGGACCCTGCACAAGGAGTACTCCGTGAGCAAGGCGATCATCGCCGGGGACTACATGTTCTCGATGGGATTCAGGTTGCTCTCCGGCAATGCCCCCGAGATCGTGGACTACATCGTCGAGGCATCGGCCTGCATGGGTGCCGGGGAGTTCGTCCAGAAGGATTACGAGCACGCATCGTCCGTGAGGATGGAGGACTACATCCGCATCATCACCGGGAAGACCGCCAAGCTGTTCGAGGCCGCCGCAAAATCCGGTGCGGCCATCGCCGGTGCGGCGTTCGACCGCATAGAGGCGATAGGCGACTACGCCTGCGAGATTGGTCTCGCGTTCCAGATCGTGGATGACACGCTCGATGTGACCGGGGACTCCCACAACACCGGCAAGGCGGTCGGGACGGATCTGCTCGAAGGAAAGCCCACTCTCCCCGTGATATACGCCATGGAGGATCCCGAGCACGGCCCCTCCATAAAGAGGCTGTTCGAGAAGGCGGACGTGTCCATGGACGACGTCCGTGAGGCGCTCAGGCTCATAAGGATGACCGATGCCGTCCCGCGTTGTCATGCCCTGGCGAAGGAGTACGTCGCCCGTGCCAAGACCAGCCTCGATGTATTCCCCGATTCCGTTTACAAAACCGCCCTTATCGGTCTGGCGGACTACATCGTCAGTCGCGACAGGTGATCACATGGTTGACAAGACTAAAGTCGACGTTCTCGTAGTGGGGTCCGGTCCCGCTGGAAGCACGGCCGCGAGGTTCGCTGCCAAAACCGGTGCCAGTGTCATGATCCTTGAGAGGAGGCCCGAGGTCGGGGTCCCGGTCAGGTGCGGGGAGTTCATGCCCGGCACAGAGGAGATCTATGACATGTTCCCGGGTCTCCAGGACGCCGACGAGATCTTCGACGTCCCGGACAACCTCCGCTGCAGGCAGATCGAGGGCATCAGGTTGGTCGATCCCAAGGACAAGGTCACCACCCTGGAGTTCGATGGCTACACCACCGACAGGGACAGGTTCGACAAGCACTTCGTATCCCTCGCCGAGGAGGAGGGTGCCGAGCTCGTCACGGAGTGTCTGTACAGGGAATCCCGTGGCAACGTCGCCCTGACTTCCAAGGGCGAGATCGAGTACCGTGTCCTCATCGGCGCCGACGGTCCTGGATCCCGTGTGGCCCAGAGCCTCGGGCTGAAGAGGAACAGGAATCCGTATCCGGCCGTCACGGCACAGGTCAAAGGTGATTTCGACCCCTACATGTACATGTACTTCGGGGGCATCGCGCCGGCAGCGTACGGATGGATAATCCCCAAGGACGGCCGTGCCAACGTGGGTGTCGGTTTCTCCCCCAAGTTCGCCAACGGGTCCCTTTCATCCTATTTCGAGAAGTTCGCGGACAGGAACGGATTCACCATCGAGGGCAGGCTCGAGGGCAAGTACGTGCCCAGCGAGGGGCCCATAGACAGGACCGTCTCCGGAACCGGGATGGTCGTCGGGGATGCCGCGGGACAAGTCATCTCGGTCAACGGGGGCGGGATCCCGCTCGCGCTCATAGCCGGGAGGATCTGCGGTCAGGTCGCGGGAGGCAACGTGACCTCCGGCACGCCGCTGACCGACTACGAGTCCCTCTGGAGGGGGATCATGGAGAAGCCCCTCAAGACGGCGGCGTTCAACAAGAAGCTGGCGGACACGTTCGCGTTCAGGTCCGAGTGGTCCACGGGATTGTGCATGGGTGTCCTCGGGAAGCGCAGGATGGACAACTTGATACGCTGTAAGCGCATCTTCCCCTGATCACTTGCGTCTGCACGCCCTCATCCCCGATCCGCAGATCGGGCAGTCCGGCATGCGCTCCTTGTACCACTTTCCGCATCCGATGCACTGGTAGTTCCATCTGACCACCTTCTGGATGCCCTTCGTACCCACGGGTCTGAAGCCGATCCCCATGATGCGTGCCACGTTCTGTATCGAGTAATCGTCGGACCATATCGTGGCATCCAGGTCCAGCGCCAGGGCCAGGACGCTTAGGTCCACCGGCGACAGCCTCCCCAGATCCCCGCTGCGTCCGGCGGCCTCCCTGACCCTCTCAATAGATTCCCCGGTGCAGTCGGACACCCTGACCATGTCGCCCCAGAGGGCCAGTCTGGGATCACCGTGGTTCTCCAACTCCCTGATGACCCCGGGGGGACATGCATGCTCCTCATCGGGCAGGGATTCCATCGAGAAGAAGGCCGAACTGTCGAGAACCAACATGACACGGCGATGGGTCCACAGGTTAATAACACGGTGGGGCGGAAAGGGTTATAGGGTGACGGCACATGGGGAACCGCAGGTGCATCAGTGGAACCGATGGAAGCGATCACGATGATGGTTCTCGGTCTTTGGCTGTTCCTGCCGGCGATGATCCCGAATTCCGCAGCGGTGGTGTTCGGAGGTGGGACCAAGATCGATTTCGGTAAATCCTGGCGTGGCAGGAGGATATTCGGGGATGGCAAGTCCTGGCGCGGTTTCTTCGGCGGGGCGTTCTCCGGAATAGCCTTCGGTCTGATCCTCATTGGTGTATCGTCCATCTGGGATCCGTTGGACTACTGGGGGTACGGCCCGTTCTGGGACAACGTGGGGATCATAGCGTGCCTCTCGTTCGGAGCGGTCCTTGGCGACCTGTGCGGGGCGTTCATCAAGAGGAGGCTGGGCATGGAGAGGGGTCAGAAGGCGCCGATCCTGGATCAGTACGACTTCGTGATCGGTGCGTTCCTGCTGACCGCGCTGTTCCATCCGGATTGGGTCTACAGCACATATGTGGAGGGGTGGCACATCCTGGCACTCCTGTTCATACTGCTGATAATGTTCGCCGTGCACCGCATCGTCAACATAATCGGATACAGGATGGGTCTCAAGAAGGAACCATGGTGAGGAAATGAGCGATCTTTCGAAGGCATTGACCGAGTGCGGTGCGCTGCAGTTCGGTGATTTCACGTTGGCATCCGGTGCCAAGAGCAGTTACTACATAGACATCAAGAAGGCCAGCACGAACCCCCGTGTCCTGTACCTGATCTCCCAGCTCATGGCGGAGAGGATGCAGATCGAGAACATTCGCCCCGACAGGATCGCGGGAGTCGTCCTGGGATCGGTCCCGCTCGCGGCGGCGCTTTCGTTGGCGACCGGCATACCCTACGTCATGATCAGGAAGGAGAAGAAGGACCACGGCACCGGGAAGCTCATCGAGGGCGATCTGAACCCCGGTGACAGGGTGCTCGTCGTGGAGGACGTCATCACGACCGCGGGATCCAGCATAAAGGCCATCCAGACGCTCCGTGAGAACGGGGCGGAGGTGACGGACGTCCTGTCCGTCATCGACCGTGAGGGCGGTGGCAGGGAGAACCTCGCAGAGATCGGCGTGCGCTTCAACCCCCTGGTCGTCGCATCGGAACTCGTGGCGGGCAGATGAGACCCGATCCGGACTGCCGCCTGTGCGGCCTATGCGATGGTCGCACGAACATTGTCCTCCCGGACGGGGACCCGTCCTCGGGTGTGGTCCTCGTCGGGGAGGCACCGGGAGAGAACGAGGACCTGGAGGGGAGACCGTTCGTCGGACGTTCGGGGAGGATCCTGGAGGCGATGCTCTCAGATGCGGGCCTGGACAGGTCCATGGTGCTCATAACGAACACCGTCAAGTGCAGGCCCCCGGGCAACCGCGACCCCTCCCCGGATGAGATGGCGGCCTGCAGACCGTTCCTGGAATCGGAGCTACGCGGTGCCCGTCTGGTGGTCGGACTCGGGAAGTCGGCGTGCCGCGACCTGATGGGTCACACCGGGCCGATGGCGGACATCGTCAACAGGCCGACCGAGATAGACGTCGACGGGACCAAGGTCCCGTTCATACCGACGTACCATCCGGCCGCGACGATATACAACAAGGTGTCCCGTGCCGAACTGAGGCGCACGATGGACATGGTGGCGGAGGTGCTGGGTGCATGTACTCCGGATTCATGATAGACATGGACGGGACGGTGTACCACGGGTCCCGGCCGATCCCCGGTGCCGTGGACTTCGTGGGGGCGCTGCGCTCACACGGCATACCGTTCCTGTTCCTTACCAACAACTCCTGCCATCCGCGTTCCCATTACGTCGACAGGCTCAGGTCGATGGGCTTCGACGTGTCCCCCGACGAGGTGCTGACCTCGGTGGTGGCGACCACCCGCTACCTCCTGGACAACCGTCCCGGGTCCCGGGTGTACCCCCTGGCGTCGGAGGGTGTCGCGGAGGAGATGGCATCCGCCGGGGTGAACATTGTCGACAGCGAGCCGGACATCGTGCTCCTGACGTTCGACCGCACCATGACGTACGACAAGATCAATGCCGCATACCGTTTCCTCATGGACGGGGCGGAGCTGATGGCCACGAACCCGGACGACACCTGTCCCGCCGAGGTCGGCTACGATATAGACCTGGGTCCGTTCATACGCATGTTCGAGCAGATGTGCGGCAGGAGGGCGCTGGTGATAGGCAAGCCCAACACGCTCTTCCTCGAGATGGCAGCCGGCATAATGGGGGTGGACCCGTCCGACACCGTGATGGTCGGAGACAGGCTGTATACGGACATAGAGGTCGCATCCCGTGCCGGGGCGCATTCGATACTGGTCCTCACCGGCGAGGCCACCCTGGGGGATCTGGAGGCCTCCGATCTGAATCCGGACCACGTGTTCGGGTCGGTGGCCGACATCCCGCCCCTGCTCGACCGTCGGGATGTCGACGTATGACGTGTTCTTTAAATACGTTGTTAACGATAATTTACCCGTCGTGTACGCGTCTGCGGAAGGGAAGGACCGCAGGCGGGACCTAACATACGCGATGATGGGATGCAAGGAGCACGTGCTCGACTGCCCTCTGCGGGGTGTAGTGTGTATTTAAAACAGGTCGAATTGGAGAACTTCAAGTCCTTCGGGGGCAAACTCACGGTGCCCTTCATGGAGGGCTACACAGCAGTGACCGGACCGAACGGTTCCGGCAAATCGAACATCTCGGATGCCATCCTCTTCGTCCTCGGACCGAAGAGCTCCAAGGCAGTGCGTGCCGGCAAGCTCACCGACCTCATATTCGACGGCGGTAAATCCAAGAACAGGGCATCGCAGATGCGTGTGTCCCTCGTGTTCGACAACAGCGACCGTCTCATGCCATGGGACGACGACATCGTGCGCCTGACCCGTCATGTGAGGGTCTCCGACAACGGAACGGACTACAGTTCCCATTTCTACATAAACGACCGCAAGTCGACGATGTCCGAGTTCGATGGTCTCCTGACGAAGGCCCGCATAAGCGCCGACGGCTACAATCTCGTCCAGCAGGGCGATGTCACCCGCATCGTCCAGATGGGCAACGTGGAGAGGAGGCGCATCGTGGACTCCATATCCGGTATCGCGAGCTTTGATGCGGATATCGATAAGGCCCGTGCCGAGAGGCACGAGGCCGAGACGAACCTGGACCGTATCACCATCGTCACGGACGAGCTCGATGTCCAGGTGAGGAAGCTCGAGAAGGACCGCGAGGATGCCCGCACATACCTCGAGGCCAAGTCCGCCCTGGACATGGCCCGTGCCCAGCACACACACCGCAGGTACCAGATGGAGCGCTCCAAGCACGAGTCCGTGACGGAGCAGGTCGCACGCATGGACACCTCACTGGCCGACGGGGCCGCACGCAGGGCCACCCTGGAGTCGGGGATAAGGGCCACCGAAGCCGAGGTCCGTGCCAAGGAGGAGGAGATCGCGTCCAAGGTCGGTCCGGAGTACAGGGACCTGAAGAAAAGGATCGAGGACGCCAAGATCGTCCTCGCGACGAAGAAGGACCGCAAGGAGTCCGCCGAGGCGG
>JAZODL010000100.1:0-5486 GCA_045596945.1 Candidatus Methanomethylophilaceae archaeon
GGTGTGGGGAACTTCTTGATCGTCAGGAAGAACGCAACGGCTGCGAGCGGGATGTTTATGTAGAAAATCCAGTGCCAGCTGATGTACTCGGCGATGTATCCGCCGAGGAGGGGGCCGATACCGCTACCGATACCGAACACCGCACCCAGCACACCCTGCATCCTCGCCCTCTCACGGGGGGAGTACAGGTCCGCGACGGTGGCGGTTGCGACGGGGATCAGGATTCCCCCGCCGAGACCCTGCATCGCACGGCACGCTATGAACATCTCCATGGATGTGGACATACCGGCTATGAACGATCCGGATACGAAGAGCCCGAGACCTATCAGGAACAGGGGCTTCCTACCGTACAGGTCCGACAGCTTCCCCGCGATCGGGATCATGACTGTCTCGCAGAGCATGTACGCCGTGATCATCCACGCGTAGAGCCCGGATCCGCCGAGGTCCTCCACGATGACCGGCCCGCACGTACCGACGATGGTTCCATCGAAGCATGCGATGAGCATGGCCACCGTGAGACCCGTCATGATCATCCCACGGATCCTGGGATCTATGTTCTTATATGTAATCTGCTCAACGGCTATGAAAACACCTTCGGACGGCCGAAAGGGACACCGTATAAAAGATTTGACCTGCCGGAACCCGGTGTTCCGGCAGGATGGGGTCACAGTGTGAACACGCCGAACAGGTCGAGGAGACCCGTCATCAGGATGAGTACCAGACAGACCGGACAGATCCACTTGACGAGGATCACGTACGGCCTCTCCCATGCGAAGTCGCCGGACGACCTCACCTCGTCTATGATCGCCTTCGGCTTGATGACGAATCCCACGAAGAGACAGGTCATGACCGCCACCAGGGGCATCATGATGTAGTTGACGAAGAAGTCGAAGAAGTCCAGGAACGGCTTCCCGATGATCGTGACGGAGTCCAGGGGCCCGTAGCCGAGACAGCTGAGGGTTCCCAGTCCGAGGGCGATGACGGCGACCACGGCGATGGCCTTCATACGGTCCAAGTTGAAACGGTCCTTCAATGCGAGGATGACGGCCTCCGCGATGGAGATTGAGGAGGTCAGTGCGGCGAAGAACACCAGGATGAAGAACGCTGCGGCGACGATGTGTCCACCGGGCATCGTCTCGAACACCAGTGGGAGGGTCTCGAACATGAGACCGGGACCGCTGCTCATGCTGCCGCCTCCGAGGACGACGACCATGGGAACGATGAGCAGACCCGCGAGGAACGCGACGGACGTGTCTATGATGCTGATGTTGCGGACGGACTTCTCTATCGGGACCTCCTTCTTCATGTACGCACCGTACGTGATCATGATTCCCATGGCGAGGGACATGGAGAAGAACAGCTGCCCCATGGCGCCGAGGACGGTGGACATGGAGAAGTTGGAGAAGTCCGGGTAGAGGTAGAACCTGAGGCCATCGACCACCCCGGGGATTGTGAAGGAGTACACGGTAATCGCGACAAGCATGATGAGCAACAGGGGCATGAGCACCTTGCTGACTCTCTCGATACCGTTCTGCACACCGAACGCGACGACCAGGAACGTGATCGCAGCGAACAGGACGAACCACACCATGGGGTTGCCCATGATACCGGCGAGCCCACACTCGATGAACGACTCGAAGAAACCCGCTCCGGCCACGACGGATCCGGACCCCGCCATGTACTCCACGGAGTACTTGGTGACCCATCCGCCTATTACGCAGTAGTACGGCAGGATCAGCGCGGGGACCATCGCGGCGATCCACCCTATGGCCCTGTGCTTCCGGGACAGTTCACCGAATGCGGCGATGCATGATTTCCCGGTCTTGCGCCCGAGGGACACCTCGGTCAACATGAGCGCGAAACCGAACGTCACCACCAGGACCAGGTACACGAGGAGGAATATGCCCCCTCCGTACTCCTCTGCGAGGTAGGGGAAGCGCCATATGTTCCCCAGACCCACAGCGGATCCCGCGGCGGCCAGGATGAACCCCAGCCTGCCTGTGAACGAGCTGTCTGATTTTCCGTTTTCCATGGGGTTCGGATAATAGGAGGATTTATATTGATTTGGATGCACCCGGACCACCGCGGAGACCGGGGCCGGCCCCTCCGCGGAACCCCATTCGACAGAATATAAGTACTATGTATTTTTAAACCATTGACCGAAGGTGCTAATCTTGAAGATTTACCACGACAACGATGCAGACCTGGCGATATTCGACGGGAAGAAGGTCGCTGTCCTCGGATACGGTTCCCAGGGCAGGGCACAGGCACTGTGCTTCAACGACTCCGGGATCGACGTTACGGTCGGAGCAAGGAAAGATGGAAAATCATGGAACAAGGCAAAGGAGGATGGACTCAAGGTCGCAGAGTTCGGAGATGCCGTGAAGGATGCGGACGTCGTGCTCATGCTCCTCCCCGACGAGATTCAGCCCGACATCTACAGAGAGTACGTCGAACCCAACCTCAAGAAGGGTGCCGCACTGGAGTTCGCCCACGGGTTCGCGATCACATACGGCCTCATCGAGCCCCCCGCGGACGTCGACGTCATCATGATGGCCCCCAAGTCCCCCGGCGACATGGAGAGGATCATGTTCACAGAGGGATTCGGCGTCCCCGCACTCATATGCATCCACCAGGATGTCACCGGCAACGCCAAGCAGATCGCACTCGGACTCGCCAAGGGTCTCGGTTCCACCCGCGCCGGCGTCTTCGAGACCACGTTCGACAGGGAGACCTTCACCGACCTCTTCGGCGAGCAGTCCGTCCTCTGCGGAGGACAGACCGAGCTCATCAAACGCGGGTTCGAGGTCCTCGTCGAAGCGGGATATCCCCCGGAGATGGCCTACTTCGAGGTCCTCCACGAGACCAAGCTCATCGTGGACCTGATCAACAAGGGCGGATTCGAACTCATGTGGGACGTCGTCTCCAACACCGCCGAGTACGGCGGACTCACCAGGAGGGAGAGGGTCGTCACCGAGGAGTCCAAGAGGGGCATGGAGTCCATCCTCAGGGAGATCGAGGACGGAACGTTCAAGACCCAGTGGAGGAACGAGTGGCAGGAGGGCCTCGTCAACCTCAAGAGGATGGAGGCCGACGAGAAGCAGCTGCAGCTCGAGGTCACCGGAAGGGAGATCCGCAGGCTCTTCGAGAGGAAGAACTGATCCGGAGGCGGTCGGATGAGTAGGATCATCGTGAGGACGATTCGCGGGGACTTCATCGGCGAACTCGATGACTCCGATATATCCAACGCCATCTGGCTCTCCGACGGCATCACCGTCGAGACCAACATGCTCGGCGGGATGCTCTATGCGGAACTGCCCCTGGATGCCATACTCCCCAAGGAGGGGCGCACCACGGAGCTGAGGACGGGCGACATCGCCTACTGGCCCGGGCCCGGGGCGTTCTGCATATTCTACGGACCCACACCGCTCAGCGGGGAGGACGGGGAGCCCGTCGCCCCGTTCCCGGTCATCAGGATCGGGCGGATGGTCGGGGACTGTTCCGGACTGGAGGATGCGGGGGACAGGCAGAGGCTGTCCATCATCCCGACCTTCTGATCCATACCGGCCGTTCCGGTTCGCACCATTTTTTATTACCGAGTGCATCGATCGCAACCCCATGGACATGGACAGGGCGATAGCCGAACGCCACTCCGTCAGGAAGTACACCGCACGGAGGATAGAGGGCGATGTGCTCAGGGAACTGAGCAGGGAGATAGACAGGGTCAACGGGGAGTCGGGACTGTCCGTTCGCCTGATCATGGACGAACCCCGTGCATTCGGGGGTTTCGCCCTGAAGGGGGTCATGGGATTCGAGAACGCGGTGAACTACCTCGCTGTATCGGGTCCGGAATCCGACCGCCTGGAGCTGGATGCAGGGTACTACGGCGAGCACCTGGTGCTTTTCGCACAGTCGATCGGACTGAACACCTGCTGGGCACTCATGGCGAAGAAGGGCGTCGCCTCGGAGGGACTGCCCGATGGCCATCGGATGGTCATCAGCATCTCGATAGGATACGGTGCGAACCAGGGTGTCCCCCACAAGAGCAAACCCATCGAACAGTTCGCGGACGTGGACGGCGCACCGGGATGGTTCGTTGACGGGGTCCGCTGTGCGATGCTCGCCCCCACGGGGGTGAACAGACAGGGGTTCAGGTTCGAGAGGGACGGGACCCGTGTCAGACTCATCGGGGGATCCGGCACCCTGGGCAGGATAGACACGGGAATCGTCAGGTACCATTTCGAACACGGTGCGGGAAGGGAAAACTTCACCTGGACGGACTGATCCCCCCGCTTTGATCCCGATCCGTACCCGTCGGAGGATCCCGCACCGGCCGGCGGACGGAACACTTTTTATACATGCCCCAGGTCGCTACAACGGATATCCCATGACCTACGACGACCGCAGCAAGAAGACCGATGACAGAAAGCCCAGGGGCGACCGTGGAAAACCCCGCGACAACGACAGGGGTCGCGGAGACAGGGGCTCCAGGGGCGGAAGGGACCGTGGAAGGGGACGCACGGACAGGGGCGGAAGGCCCCCGAGACGCGTCGAAGAACCGGAGGCCCCTGTGGTGGAGGAGCCCGTGGAGGTCAAACTCACCATCCCGTCCTCCCCCCAGAAGATCCTGTTCAAGGGGGTGGACTGCGAGGTGAACGGCAAACCCGACCTGGCGATGGTCCTGTACCTGCACGGTGCGGTCGCCATGAGCAAGGGGTGCGAAAGCAACGCGGAGAAGATGCTCCGCGGGATGGGACGCGCCAACTTCGCCTCCAACAGGGAAAGGATCGCGGGCATGTGCTCCCGCGACGCCCTGCTCGAGTACGACTACCTTTGCTGGACCCTCGACAACGAGTACGACAGGTCCGAACTGGACTCCGCCGCCGAATCCGGCAACTGCCACGCACTGTACTGCAAGATCCGCCTGGACGAGGTGGAGGGGGAGGACCCGTGCATAGACACGTTCGCATCCCACATGGACCTGGAGACCGAGAAAGTCGAGGAGGGTCTGAAACGCCTCAAAAGGAGGGAGAAGTCCGCCAAGGCGGAGGAGCATCTCAAGGAGGGGGAGAGGAAGAAGAAGCTCAGACGGTCCATACGCGAGACGTTCGTCAGGGCCCGCAACGGCGACGAGGACTCCCTCTCACGCCTCGAGAGCCTGTCCAGATCCTTCCCCGAAGCCGGGTTCCTCCGCAGGTACCTCGACGTGTACGGAGGAGGTGATGCGGAGTCCTATCTGAGGGACGGATTCGCAGAGTACAGGGACACGATCCTCTCGATGGGTCCGGAACTCGGCATCTACGACACCGCGTTTGGAATGTTCATCAGGGCCAAGAGGCTCCAGAACGACGGCGAGGAGTGGATCCCCGCGATGATCAAGGCCGCGAAGGCCGGATCCCAGGAGGCCATGGCCGAACTCGGACCCGTCCAGAACAGGAAGGACGTCAGGATGTCCTTCGCGTCCATATACGTGGAGACGGGTGATG
>JAZODL010000101.1:0-4662 GCA_045596945.1 Candidatus Methanomethylophilaceae archaeon
TCCCCGACAGCATCGCGCGTATGCGGGACTCGTCCATGTCGTACGTCTCCATGTACCACACGATCCCGTCCCCGGAGTACCTCTCGATGAACCTGCGGGGGTCGGCGGTGGCCTTCCTGTGGAACCACTCGAGGACATCCATGCATCCCCCGATGAGTCTCCCGGTGAACCTGACGTCCCCGGACGGGGTCACCCATTCCACGGGGGCCTCCTCCCTCAGCCCCTCCAGACCGGTCACCCTGTCCGCGAAACCGACCTCGTGGTACGGGAACGATTCCTGGACCGTCCTGCGGCCCTCCACGACCTCCAGGTTCTCGGAGACGCTCCTGTGCCACGGCTCCATGCCGTAGTCTCCGAAGTTCCCGCCGTAGATGGTGGCGATGTCGTGTTCCGCGGTGATCTTGAACAGCAGCGTCGTGTTGTCGGAGTAGCCCTGGATCCACTTGGGGTGCCTCTCCATGTGGTCCCAGTCCATGTGGAGCAGCATCTCGAACTGGTAGTCCCCTCCCTTCGCCGAGACGATGTACCCGACCGTCGGATCCTCCAGGAGGGATGCGAGCTCCATCACGCGCTGACCGGCCGGTGCGCTCCTCCCACTATCGTCGGCGGTGTACACGTCCGGAGTCTCGACCACGGGGTGCCCCAGGGATGCGAGACGGGACTTCGCGTTGTCGAAACGGTTCTTGTCTGTGGGGTCCGTGACGCCGAACGACGGGGCGGTCACACCGATGCGTTCGCCTTCGGACAGGAAGCGCGGGATGATCATGCGTACCGGAAGTCGACAACTATTCTTAACCATGCGCCGTTCCGGTCATCATGGCAATACTGTCTGACAAGGACATAGTCGAGAGCATGATGACCGGGTACATAGGTATCAGCGACTACCACGAGAGGGGACTCACGCCGAACGGGTACGACCTCCGCATAGCGGAGATCTCCGTCAGGGGCGACCCCGAGGTGAAGAGGGAGGGCGTGGTCACGATCCCCCCCAGGACGATGTTCTACGTCTCCACCGTCGAGAGGGTCAGGATGGCCAACGACATCTGCGCCCAGCTCTGGCTCAGGACCACGTGGATCAGGAGGGGCATCATCGGCGCTTTCGGGAAAATCGACGCCGGGTTCGAGGGGACACTCACCCTCGGCGCCTACAACGCCACGGACGACCCCGTGGAGATCCCCATCGGCGAGAGGTTCTGCCAGATGGTCCTGGAGACCCTGAACTCCGTGTCCGTCAAGGACTACGCGGAGAGGAGCGGCAACTACCAGGGGCAGACCGGAATCACCCTGGAACCCGTCAGGAGGAGCTGAGGAGCACCCTCCTCATCGGGAGGTAGCACGAGGGTATCCTCGGCAGCCCCACCACGTGGGTGTCGCCCGTGTCCAGGTCCGCCCACTCGCTCACATGGTAGCGCTTGGGTATGAACTCCCGGGTCTCCACGTCGACCCTCCCGATGTATATCCTGTCCGACACGGGGTTCATCCCCGGACCGGGCCTGTAGCTACGGCATTCGTAGAGGTACTCGTACCCTTCCCTCCTGACACGGACCAGATAGACCATGCCCCCCGTACGGCGTGGCAGAAGATAACCGTGTCGTTCCATCAGTAACAGACTGTAGTTACACACAGGTGCCGATTTCTCAGTATTATGCGCTTCCGGCCCCGCAGAATGGCCTTCCTTTAAGTACGGCACCCATTGAGAGTCGTCCCACGGCTTCGAGCCGGGGAGTGATACAAGAGATGGTGTTCATAAGGTACCAGCATGTGGAACGCATAGACTCCGACGAGGTGGAGGGACTGTTGGACGGGACCTGCCACGTGTTCCCCAAGATGGACGGATCGAACATGTGCGTCTACTCCGAGGACGGGGTGCTGCGCACGATGAGCAGGAACGTCGCCCTGAACGGGAGGGAACCCTTCGCACGCTTCGCGGAGGGGCACGACGGGATATGCAGGTTCGTACGGGACTTCCCGGGGATCAGGCTCTACGGGGAGTGGATGGTCCCGCACACCGTGAGGTCCTACGTCCCGGAGGTATGGAACAGGTGGTTCGTCTTCGACATGATGGCGGAGGACCCCGATGCGGAGTACGCTTACACGGATGCGAAAGGGAGGGGGAGGACCCTGCGCTGCGGTGGCAGGACCTACATCCCCTACAGTGAGTACGTGCCGGTCCTGGAATCGTACAGGATAGAGTACGTACCCGTCATCGATGTCCTGGACTCCCCCGACCCGCACACCCTGTTGGACATGGCCGACAACCGCAACACGTGGATGATCCCCGAGGGATGCGGATGCGGTGAGGGGATAGTGGTGAAGAGGTACGACTACCGGAGCAAGTACGGCAGGGTGACGTGGGCGAAGGTCATATCGTCCGCCTTCTCGGGGGTCAAGAGGGAGGCACGCATGCTGAAGAGACGTGCGTCCGAGAGCGGTGCGGGTGTCGAGCATTCCATCGTGGTCCGCTACATGACCCCGGATGTGGTCAACAAGGAATACGACAGGATACGCGTGGAGGCGGGGACGGTGGAACCCCGCAGGCTGCTGGGGAACGTGTGGCACTGCCTCGTGACCGAGAGCATGTGGGACGCGGTCAAGAGGTTCCGCAACCCCCGTGTGGACTTCGACGTGCTCCGCAAGGAGTGCGAGCTCTACGTCAAGGTCGTGCGGCCCGAGGTGTTCGGACTGAGCTCACTGGACGTCGAACCCCTCGGAGACATGTACGATGTCGAGTGAGTAAACGCTCATCGTGGGGGAGTAGGTCTTCAGCTCGGAGCTGTGGATCTCGATCCCGTGTCCGAGCTCCCCCATGGACCTCACCAGGTCGTCGCAGAATCCGGGGAAGTCCTCCCTCTCGAAGATCTTGTACATGTGCGCCGTGCCGCCGACCCTCAGACGGTCCATCGCGAACCCGAGGAACCTGTCCGCTATCTGCGGGAGGTTCATGATAATGCGGTCCGCCATGGGCAGGTCGTAGATCAGCTTGGACGAATCCCCGGTCATCGGGACCAGGCGGTCGATGCGGTTCCTCTCCGCGTTGATGCGTGCGAAGTGCTCCGCCTCCGGATTCAGATCTATGGAGTACACGACCTCCGGGGACGCCATCCTGCATATGACGGTCCCGAAAGGGGCGACACCGGCGAACATGTCTATGATCACCTCGCCATCGGCCACGAGTCCGGCGATCCTGGACCTCTCCGTGGACAGTCTGGGGTTGAAGTACACCCTGGCGGGGTCCGTGTACAGCCTGACCCCGAACTCCTTGTGGACGGTCTCGGACACGCCGTCGCCGGCGATGCACTCGAGGTCCCTGATGCGGAAGTCCCCCTTCACACCCGAATCGATGAAGACGGTGCGCAGGCTGCGGTTCACACGCAGGAGCGCGTCCCCTATCGCACCGGCATGGGGCATGAGCTCATCCGGGAGCTTGATCATCGCCACATCCCCCACCACGTCGAACGAGCTGGGCAGGAGGGACGACAGCCCCTCCGGGACGTCCGCGACCTCGCGGTAGTCCGTCGCCCTCTGCTCCTGCACCTGCAGCTCCGCATCGACGACCTCGTAGCCGTCCACGCTGTCGCAGAGCACCGGGATCAGGAGACTGTCCCCGTCGGAACGTATCCTGGCACCGAGGTTGAGTGTGCCTTCGGCCGCGAGACGGGACCTGACGATCTCCCCGTCCTTCTTCGGAACACGTACGCAGAGGGTCATGGGGACTCCGATACCGTGATCGTAGATAACCTTAGAGTGTGTCGTGGCCCTTGCGGTACCTCTTCGGCAGGACGAACAGTTCGCCCTCCTCGTCGAACCCGACGGAGGCACTGACCTCGTAGACCTCCTCGATGAGCTCCGGGGTTATGATCTCCTTGGGCTTACCGATGGCCATGATCCTGCCCTTCTTCATTATGATGCAGAGGTCGCAGTACCTCGCCATCAGCGAGATGTCGTGCTCCGCCACGAGGATCGTCATGTCCTTCTTGACCATGGCGTTGAGGTACTCCATCACGTCCAGCTTGTACTTCATGTCCAGGTGCGAGGTGGGCTCGTCCACCAGCATCAGCCTGGGCTCCTGCACGTACGCCTTCGCGATGAGCACACGCTGCTGCTCACCGGAGGAGAGCATGTTCAGCTGCCTGTCCTGCAGATGGGCCACGCCGAACTTCTCCATCGCGTCGAACACGACGGACTCGTCGTTCTCGGTCTCCCACCACACGTTCTTCAGGAACGGGTAGCGGCCCATCATGACCGTCTCGTAGACGGTGAGGCCGAAGCTGTTCCGGAGCTCGGCGGGGACGGTGGCGACGAGCTTCGCGACCTCCGACGGCGTCTTTCCCAGCACGGACTCCCCGTCGATGAGGATCTCCCCGGAGGACGGGTCGTGCATCCTGTTGATGCACTTCATCATCGTGGACTTCCCGCAGCCGTTGGGACCTATCAGCCCCACGAGCATCCCCGGCCCGATTCTATACGACACACCGCGCACGGCGTGGTAGCCGTCATCGTAGTACTTGTTGAGATCCCTCAACTCCAGAAGCGGAACTTCATCCATCGTACATCCTCCCCTTCTTGATGAGAAGGTACGCGAACACGGGCGCACCTATCACGGTCGTTATGGCTCCCACGGGCAGTTCCATGGGGATCATCACCATCTTCGCGAACAGGTCG
>JAZODL010000102.1:0-1646 GCA_045596945.1 Candidatus Methanomethylophilaceae archaeon
CTGGGGTTCTATGCCCTCGCCCGGGTACCTGGTGAGTCCCGCACCCCTGTTGTCGAAGGTGACGACCCTGTGGTCGGGGGTGAGCTCCGGGATGAGCTGCTTGAAGAAGGTCGTGTCCCCGGAGAACCCGGTCACGAGTACGACGGGGGTACCCTCGCCCTCGTCGTTGTAATGCATCTCAATCCCGTTGATGTTCGCGAAAGGCATGTTATCGGTGCCCTATCGCGGAACCGTACAAAAAAGTTGGTGGCCCCCCGGAGGGGGCCATGGGGACGGCGTCACTCGTCGCCGGAACCGGAGCGGACCTTTACGGCCATGCCCTTCTTCATCTGCCTGATCTCGAAGGGGATGAGGAACGCACGACCGGTCGCGATGGGGTTGTCGTCCTTGTCGGTGACGATGACCTCCTCCATGGGGCGGAGCTCGGGGTCGCAGTCCAGGACGAACTGGGCGAACACGTTCCTGCCCTCGGAGACGAACGGGATGGAATCATCCATGACGGAGACCCTCATGAAGGGTGCGGGGCACGCCTCCACGATCCTCTTGGCACCCTCCATCCTGAGGGTGTACAGCCCGTCGCCCGCACGCATGGAGAGCACGTGCTCCCCATCGGAGATGACGTTCCTGATCTTCCCCGTCTTCTTGCTGGTGACGAGCTGGATCTCGCCCCTGAACAGGGCGTCCGCGGCGGGGATGCCGAACTGGTACCTCGCGACGGCCTTGGCCCTCAGGAGGTCCGCGTCGAACTCCTCGGTGCCGTCCTCGGGGATCTGCTCGGGGGATATGGCCTCCTTGAACCCCATGGTGCTAAGGAACTGGAACGTGATCCTCTCGGCGTCCATCTCGGTCTCCATGTCCATGATCTCGGGGAACAGGGACTGTGCGAGGGGGTACAGCTCGTCCAGCTCCGCGGGGACGGGTCCGAAGGGGCTCACCACGATGGGCGTGTACCCGGCCCTGCGGGCCTTGGCGAACTCCTCGGCGTAGGGTCTGCTGTAGGGTTTTCCCTGGCAGTCCTCGAAGATGACGGCCCTGTCGGTGGGGGGCACGTACCTGGTACCGAGCCTGTCGAGGTACCTCTTGAAGACGGGGCGGCCCCTGGTCTCGGACCCGGTGTAGAATATGGCGCCCTCCCTGCTGATGGGGTCGTAGAGCTCCATCTGGTCCTGGTACTCCCTGAGCCTCCTCAGCGCACCGAGGAGCGCGGGGTGGGCCCTGCACCTCATCTCGGCGAGCTCCCAGAGGCGTCCCTCCCTGATGTACCTCCTGACGAGTGCGAGCTCCTGTGTGATCTGGTAGAGGTTGTGCTCGGCGATGAGCTTGGTCTTCGCCCTCTTCTCCATGCGCCTGAGTGTGTCGAGGGTGTGTCCGCGGCACGCGGGGCAGTTGCAGTCCAGGGACTCCATGTCCTGCAGTCTGAACGTGCCGTCGACGAACATCATCCTGTCGTCCCTGGCGAACTTGGCGTAGGATGCGGAGTCGTAGAAGTCGCATCCCATGAGCGCGAGCAGCGCGAGGACCATGGGGTGTCCGGCACCGAACGCGTGGACCGGCCTGTTGGGGTTGAGCCCCCTCTTGGAGGACATGACCACGTCGACGAGCTCGGAGTACCTGTACTGCTCCATCAGGGGCACGATGCCGCCGAC
>JAZODL010000103.1:0-4339 GCA_045596945.1 Candidatus Methanomethylophilaceae archaeon
CCGTTCGGACCCTCCGCCCGCATGGAGTCCATGACCGTGGGCAACGGCAGGTTCGAGAGGAACCTGGAGCGCAGCTTCTACGACACGGACATGAGGTCGGTTGACGCCGTCCTCTCCGCGTACCGCAACGGCACCCTGGTCTCTGAGATCCAGAAGGCGTTCTCCGTCGGCACCATGGGCGTCGGGAAGAGGAGGAGGTTCGTGCCCACCAGGTGGAGCATCACCGCGGTGGACGACATGATAGGGAAGGACCTGGTGGCCGGATCCAGGTTCAACGAGACCATCGACGACTACAGGCTCTACAGATGGGAGGGCCTGGACAACAGGTGGTGCGTCATAATGATGCCGTGCACATGGAGGTTCGAGCTGGTGGAGGCGTGGTTCCCCCGTTCCAGCTGGAACCCCGACGGCTCCACCGTCCAGATGGCTTCCGACTGCGAGTTCTTCGATGGCAGGACGGCCTACGCGTCCAACTGCGCCGGCGCCTACTACGCCGCCAGGTTGGCGGTCTCCGAGATGCTCGGCAGGGAGGGCAGGACGGCAGGTGTCGTGGTCCTGAGGGAGATCCACCCCGGATACGACATCCCGTTGGGGGTCTGGAACATCAGGGAGAACGTGAGGGCCGCACTCACCACCGAACCCGTCCGCTCCGACACCCTGGAGGCCCTCTGGCCCCACGTGGACGCCCACATGGCGACCGCCCACGGCCGCTGGATCTCCGGTTCCGAGGTGGTCAGGGACTGGCGCGTCCAGCGCCGTATCGAGGACTTCTACTGAGGTGGCCCATGGGACTGAGGGACTTCTTCGACACCGGGGACACCGGGTACGGGACCGTCGCCCAGGGGCTCTGCTCCATCTGCAAGGGTGCCCACAGGCTCTGCGGGAAGGACCGCTGCCCCCTCATGGTGAAGTTCTACTCACGCCAGAGGACGCTGCCGCTGATAGACACCCGCGACCTGGAGGGCAGCAGCCCGCCCGCGGTCTTCGTGGGGCGCCACGGGTACCCCAAGGTGGACATCGGGCCGCTCCTGCCGCCGGACCATGGGGACACCTCGGTGATGGACAAGCCGGAGATGTGGGTCGGCAGGTCCATAGACGAGATCGTCGACATGAGGTTCAGGCTGGTCCGCGGGAAGTACAGGATAGACGCCACCGACTTCCGGAAGTCGGGGAGGATCGTGGACGACGTCCAGGAGCTCGCCCTGACCGCCAGGCCGGTGGACGTGGAGGCCTCCTTCAGCCAGAGGCCCACCGGGAGGATCATCCTCGACGACGAGGTCCAACCGTTCGGACCCTCCGCCCGCATGGAGTCCATGACCGTGGGCAACGGCAGGTTCGAGAGGAACCTGGAGCGCAGCTTCTACGACACCGACATGCGCGCCACCGATGCCGTGCTCGAGGCGTACAGGAGGGGCACGCTGATATCGGAGATCCAGAAGGCGTTCTCGGTCGGCACCATGGGCGTCGGGAAGAGGAGGAGGTTCGTGCCCACCAGGTGGAGCATCACCGCGGTGGACGACATGATCGGAAGGGATCTGCTGAGGACCACCAGGTTCAACGAGACCATCGACGACTTCAGGCTGTACCGCTGGGAGATGCTGGACAACAGGTGGTGCATCCTGATGATGCCCTGCACCTGGAGGTTCGAGCTCATCGAGGCGTGGTACCCCAACACCACGTGGAACCCCATGGGGAAGACCGTCGACATAATCTCCGACTGCGAATTCTTCGACGGCAGGACCGAGTACGCCCACATAGACGGATGCTACTACGCCTCGCGCATGGCCGTCAACGAGCTGCTGCTGTCCGAGGGCAGGACGGCGGGGGTGGTCATCATGAGGGAGGCCCATCCGGGGTACATCATGCCCGTCGGGGTGTGGAACGTGAGGGAGAACGTCAGGGCGGCCCTCAAGACCCGTCCGATGCACTTCGACACGCTGGACGCCGCATGGACCGAGATCGAATCGACGATGGAGATACGCCGTGGGACCTGGGTGAGGAACTCGGGCGTCCTGAGGGACTGGCTGGTGCAGAGGAGGATCGAGGACTATTACTGACACGACGCTGCTGGACTTCACCGATCCCCCCGGGGAGTGGGACGGGGTGTTCGAGTACACCGAGTGCCGCAGGGCACTGTCCCCGTCGGGGCTCCCAGACATGGACTACGCCCTGAATCCGTACCTCGGGTGCGAGCACGGCTGCCTCTACTGCTACGGGCCGGGCGTGCTGCACGCGGAGGCGTCCACCTGGAGGGTGGTGCGCGTCAAGCGCAACATCCCCGAGAGGCTCGCCAGGGAGCTGCCCGCCGTGGACGGCATCATCGGAATCGGGACAGTCACCGATCCGTACCAGTACGCCGAGTCCAGGTTCAGGCTGACCCTCCGCTGCCTGGAGGTCCTGCACAGGAGGGACAGGGAGATACACCTCCACACGAAGTCCGACCTGGTCGCCAGGGACGCGGATCTGCTCGCATCCATCAGGGGAGTGGTGGGGGTCACCGTCACCACCATGGACGACAGGGTGTCGAGGATGACGGAGCCCGGGGCGCCGCTCCCCCGCGACAGGCTGTCCGCCATGGCCGCGCTGCACGATGCGGGGGTGTCCGTGTACGCCCTCGTCGCCCCCGTCCTGAGCACCCTGGAGGGGCACGAGGCGGAGCTCCTCGACGCCATACGCGACACCGGTGTGCGCACCGTCTACTACAACCCGCTCCACTTCAGGAACGTCGACCCCTCCAGGATGATGAGGATGGGGATCTCCGGTTCCGACACCGCCCGCTCCGCCCTGGAGGACGGGGGCCGTTCCAGGGGTCTGGACATCAGGCACGTTTTTAAGCCGTGACCTTTCCGAATTCGCACCCCCTCCGTGTCCGAATCAGATAAGTTCAAATAGAAGTTCTAATCTATCGATGTTTAGATTAAACAAGGTGACAAACCTATGTACGGTTCTGGAAATCAGCCTGTCATCGTCCTCAAAGAGGGCACCGAGAGAAGCAAAGACAAAGAAGCGCAGTTCAACAACATCGCAGCGGCCAAGGCCGTCGCCGACGCCGTCAGGTCCACACTCGGACCCAAGGGAATGGACAAGATGCTCGTCAACACCATCGGTGACGTCGTCATCACCAACGACGGTGTGACCATCCTCAAGGAGATCGATGTCCAGCACCCCGCCGCCAAGATGGTCGTCGAGGTCGCCAAGACCCAGGACACCGAGTGCGGAGACGGAACCACCTCCTCCGTCGTCATCGCAGGGGAGCTCCTGAAGCAGTCCGAGGAGCTCATCAACTCCAACGTCCACCCCACCGTCATCACCAACGGATTCAAGATGGCGTCCGAGAAGGCAGTCGAGATCCTCAACGAGATCGCGGTCCCCGCCAACGACGACAAGATCCTCAAGCAGGTCGCAGCCACCGCACTCACCGGCAAGTCCGTCGGAGAGGAGGAGGACATGCTCGCGGACATCGTCGTCAAGGCATGCCAGTCCGTCGAGGACGCAGGCAAGGTCGACACCAAGAACATCCGCATCCAGAAGAAGGTCGGAGGCGTCATCGGTGACTCCTACCTCATCGAGGGTGTCGTCATCGACAAGGAGAAGGTCCACTCCAGGATGCCCGACCACATCGAGAACGCGAAGATCGCACTGTTCTCCTGCGCACTCGAGGTCAAGAAGACCGAGTTCGACGCACAGATCCAGATCAACGACCCCACCGCGATGGCGTCCTTCCTCGCAGAGGAGGAGAACTCCCTCAAGGCACTGGTCGACCACATCAAGTCCGTCGGAGCCAACGTCGTCTTCTGCCAGAAGGGTGTCGACGAGCTCGTCCAGCACTACCTCGCCAAGAACGGAATCCTCGGATACAGGAGGCTCAAGCAGTCCGACCTCGAGGCGATCGCCAAGGCCACCGGCGGAAACATCGTCGGAAACGTCCTGGAGCTCACCGCAGAGGACCTCGGAGTCGCAGGTGCCATCGACGAGAAGCAGGTCGGAGAGGACGGAATGGCGTTCATCACCGGATGCAAGAACCCCAAGGCGATCACCATCTTCACCCGTGGCGGAACCGAGCACGTGCTCGAGGAGGTCGAGAGGGCACTGGTCGACGCCATCCGCGTCGTCGGAGTAGCCATCGAGGACGGAAAGGTCGTCGCAGGTGCCGGAGCACCCGAGATCGAGCTCGAGCTCAGGCTCAACGACTTCGCCGCATCCGTCGGAGGAAGGGAGCAGCTCGCCATCGAGAAGTTCGCCAAGGCCATGGAGATCATCCCCTGGACTCTCGCCGAGAACGCCGGTAACGACCCCATCGACAGCATCATCAAGCTGAAGAACGCGCACGACAAGTCCA
>JAZODL010000104.1:0-2448 GCA_045596945.1 Candidatus Methanomethylophilaceae archaeon
ACTTCGAATTACAGCAGGGATGATAACGATATCGATATTTATAGTAACCGTTTCAGACGTATCTCGAATTATCCCTCTGAGGGGGTGCGACGATGCGGCCTCCGGCGCACCTCAACACATAAAATGATGATCGGACGATGGGGAGACCATGGGCAAAGAGATCGTCGTCGCACTCATAGACGGATACATAGACGACCCGGCGGCACTCGGCGTGCCACCCTACATATCTCCGATGATCCGCTCCATCGCGGGGGCGGCACTCGACGCGGGGGCGGACAAGGTGGAGTACATCTCCATCGACATGATCCGCAGGGGGCACCGCATACCGGACGCCGCGGTCAGCGTCGTCCTGTCCGGGAACACCGTCCCCGGGAAGTACCTGCGCTCGATGCCCATGTCCGCCAGGGAGCTGGACGAGATATTCCCGAAGCTGTCCGGCTGGAGGCTCATCAGCGGTTCCGCCGCCGACACCCCCCAGGCGGAAAGGTTCGACTTCGTGATCCACAGGGACATCGCGGCATCGCTGTACGACGGCATCTCCGGGAGGGAGGTCCTCGAGAGGTACAGGACGCTGGAGGAGTGGAACAGGTGGATGGTCCTCGGAGCGGACATCGTCACGCAGCACCAGGACTTCCCCCAGCCGCTCGTGGTGGAGATCGAGTCCTACCGCGGGTGCCACCGCTACAGGACGGGGGGATGCTCGTACTGCATCGAACCGATGAAGGGGAGGCCCCTGATGAGGTCCCCCGCCGACATCCTGGAGGAGGCCTCCCGTCTGAGGGACCTCGGCGTCCGCAACATAAGGGTCGGCGGACAGACCTGCATCGTATCGTACGGTTCCACCGACGACTCCGAGACGCCCAGACCCAACCCCGGTGCGGTCCGCGAACTGTTCTCCGGACTGTCCGGGCTGGGTTTCGACATGATCCATGTGGACAACGCCAACTCCGCCGTCATCGCCACGCACCCGGAGGAGTCGCGCGAGGTCCTGTCCATCCTGGCCGAGCACTGCACCGACGGCAACGTCCTCGCACTGGGGATGGAGTCCGCCGACCCCCGCGTCGTCATCGAGAACAACCTGAACAGCACACCGGAACAGGTGATGACCGCGGTCAGGTTGATCAACGAGGTCGGAGGCTCCAGGGGACCGCGCGGGATGCCCAGGCTCCTGCCCGGCATAAACATCATCTGCGGTCTAGACGGCGAGACGGCCGCCACGTACAGGATGGACATGGAGCTCCTGTCCGCGATGAGGGACGAGGGGCTCATGGTCAGGCGCATCAACATACGCCAGGTGCTCCCGGTCAGGCGCGAGTACAGCGTCAGGGTCGACCAGCGCAGATTCAAGAGGTTCAAGGAGGAGGTGCGCAACGACATAGACAGGGTCATGCTGGAGCGCGTGGCGCCCTACGGCACGATCCTGAAGGACGTGTACATGGAGCTCAACGACGGGAACACGACCTTCGGGAGACAGCTGGGTTCCTACCCCCTGCTGGTCGGCGTCCCGTACAGGCTCGACACCGACGAGTTCCACGACGTCTACGTCACGGACTGGGGGTTCAGGTCCATCACCGGCATAACCTACCCGTTCCGCATCAACAGCATGCCGATGTCCGCACTCGAGGGGCTCCCCGGAGTGGGCAGGAAGCGTGCGACCAAACTCGTGCTCGAGAGACCGTTCTCCGACGCGTCGGACCTGTCCCGCGCCATAGACGACCCCTCCGTGATCGGACGCCTCGCACCCATGCTGTCGTTCGAATGAACCCGGGCCACACGATTTATACGGGTCGGACCATCCACAAACCATGGACACGGCACGTGCGGCGAAGTACCCCTTCCTCAGGGAGTCCGCGGAGTTCGCCGAGAGGAACTCGGCGGACCTGGACGAGCTCATAACATCGCCCTCGTACGAACCCGCCCGCATACGCGGGCGCCAACGCGTCCTCGACGCCCTGTCCGACTCCGAGGTGTCCTACACACCGCTCATGAACGACTACGACAGGCTCATGGAGGTCATGTCCTACCCCTACGCCAGGATGATCGTGTCCATGGTAGGGGACCGCTTCCTGACCAAGAGGTACGCACTCGCGGAGGCCGTGAGGATGAACAACCTCCTGTCCTCCGAGGACCCTCCGACCGTCCTGGCCGTCTCCGACGAGCTCGGGGTCTCCTCCACTGCGGATCCCGACGGCATCATGCGCATAGGGTTCCCGGACTACCTCAGGCTCGCGAACCGCCTGAAGAGCGTGGACTGGAAGCTCATCAACATGGAGCTCCACCACGGGATGGTGCACCTCCCGCAGGAGAAGTACAGCCGTCTGATGCAGAACGCGCTCCAGGACAAGATCGAGTCGGAGCTCCCGCTGATCACCCCGGACGAGTACCACCCGTACCTCAGGGGGGACGTGACCCGCATCAGCATGGCCCTCGAGGAGACGAAGAAGAGGT
>JAZODL010000105.1:0-2761 GCA_045596945.1 Candidatus Methanomethylophilaceae archaeon
TGGCCGAGAACGCCGTCGCCCTGATAGACCCGTCCCGTGCCTCCGACTACGCGATCGTCGTCAACGTTGGCTCGCCGATAACCGACGCCGTCCGCTCCGCGCTCTACAGGAGGAACCTCCCGTTCGTGAACAGCCTCACGGTGAGGGACCTCGCCCAGGTGAGGGACTACATCCAGTTCCTGAGGCTGTCGCTCTCCTACGAGACGCTCCGCGTGAGGAACGTCAGGGAGCTCTTCTCCAACTACAACGGGTTCTTCAAACCCGGTAGGGAGGGTTTCCTCCTGTCAAGGCAGACCTCGGACGACATGAGGGACCGCGCCCTGGAACTCAGGGACATGATGGCGGCGATACGCTCGATGACCTTCGGTGAGGTCAGGGACCGCCTGTGCGACCAGAGGGCCAGGATCCAGGTGGGCATCGTCCTGGAGGACCTGGGTCTGACGCACGAGTCCGTGACGTCCTCCCGCGTGTCCGACCTCGTGTACGCGGTCGAGAACGTCGCGGACCTGCACCACAACGAGGAGATTCCGGAGAACGAGAAGGTCGGTGTCCTCATCACCGACTGCAGGAAATCCCTGTACATCGACAGGCCGGTGGTCATGCTGCTGGGGATGGGGCAGGACTGGGACCATTCCTTCAACGGCAAGCGCTACATCGACAGGGAGGACGAGGCCGACCGCGACGTCCTCAGGAAGAAGGTCCTCCTCCAGCAGGGCTCACAGAGGCTCTACTGCATCAACACGTCCAAGAGGGGCGAGCGCGCACGTCCGATGTCCGCCCTCGAGTCGATCATGGGACGTTCCCTGAAGGATTTCGGTCCGGTCGCCCGCGAGACCGTCACGGGGAGGTGGTACGAGCCGGAGGAGGCCGTCATGCCGGTGTCCGGGGAGACCTCCATGGATCCCGGGGAGGCCGGATCGTCCTACTTCTCCAAGTCGTCGTTCAACGCCTACTACAGCTGTCCCCGCTCGTTCATGTACTCCAAGCTGCTGGAGTCGGAGGCGGAGAAGCCCACCGAGTTCGGATCGCTCATCCACGAGTTCGCCGAGCTCTACATATGTTACCGCGACAGGGTCAGGGCGGACGGGATAGACAGGTACGTCGGCATGGTGTCCGACAGGTACTCCGGACTCTCGTCCCCGCTCCTGGAGGGGATGGACTCGGAGAGGATCCGCAGGGCGATGTGCAACGTCGTGGCGTTCATCGACCTGCTGGACATCCGCGACCCGCCGCTGGACACGGTGAACGGGACGAAGGACCACCCCAACAGGTTCATGCTGGCCGAGGGGCTGGAGATGACCAGCTCCGTGTGCGAGCTCCCCACGGGATCCCGCAGCGACCCGGTGTTCGGGAAGTACGACCTGCTCTGGGACGGGGCGATACACGACTACAAGACCGGGAAGATGGCCTCCTCCAAGGAGATAGCGAAGGCCATGACCGTGGACTCCGGGGCGAGGTACCCCGAGTTCCAGCCGCTGCTGTACCTCATGACCGCGAAGTCCCGTCACGTGGACAGGTTCGAGCTCTTCTACGCGATGGGCCGCGACGTGGAGTCCCTGGAGCCCGGTTTCGACATACGCGGTAACATCAGGCACGTGCGCATCCACCACGGCGACATCAGGGGGTGCATGAGGGAGAGCCGCCGCCTGAGGTCGCAGCTGGCCGGGACGATCAACGCCAAGTTCAGGGAGAGGTCCGACCTGTTCCTGGACACCCTCCTCGACACCGCCGTGGGGGAGGTCTCCGGCTGGGACTCGGACCACGCCGTCCTGACCGCCCTGCTGGAGGCCATGGGGATGAACGACAACAAGACGAACAGGGGCACCGTGGCGGCCAGCGTCAGGAGGGTGACGGGATGCGTCCAAGGGGGGATGCTGGTCACGGACACCGCCGTGGAGGTTCCGGAGCCCGTCCTCGACGCGTTCTCCGCGTTCGTCAGGGCGATGCACGACAGGATGATGGTCCAGTCCGGTACGGACCTGCCGGCGGAACCCCGCGGGAACTGCAGGGACTGCCGCTACTTCCAGGCGTGCACAAGGGAGGTCGTGAAGGTGGAGGGCGGTTCCGATGTCACCGAGTGAGGGCGGACGCACAGCGGAGCTCAACCCCTCCCAGGCGGCCATAGTGGCCAACACCGAGGGCATGGTCGTGGTCGACGCCGGACCCGGTACGGGCAAGACGCACACGATCGTCGAGAGGTACCTCGCCATAGCGTCGAGACCGGACGTCAGCCCGTCGGAGATCCTGATGCTCACGTTCACCAACAACTCCGCCGCCGAGATGGAGTCCCGCATAAAGGGCAGGCTGGCGGAGTCCGGCAGGGAGAGGGAGTCCAAGCAGGTGCAGGCGAGCACCTTCGACTCCTTCTGCATGTCGATCGTCATGGACTCCCCGGAGGAGGTCGGCGAGTTCTTCGGCATAGGGGAGAAGCTGACGCGCGGCGTGACCATGTCCGCCAACGAGACCCTCAACCGCCAGTACTTCGACTCGTTCCTCGACCGCTTCCTGCACGACCGCGGTGAGGACTACGGCGACACCGCCGTCGTCGCCAGCCAGTACCCCGCTTCGGTGATGGGCGTGATGGACAGGCTCATGTCGCGCGGGATCGCCCCCCTGAGGAACGGATGGTTCGGACTGGACGCGGACCGCGAACTGCTCGGGGACACCGACACCCTGGCGGAGGCCCTGGCGGCACTGGACGTCCCCGGGAAGAAGAGCGCCTCGGGGCCCGCGAAGCTCCTGATGGGGGCCAGTGTCAACG
>JAZODL010000106.1:0-3492 GCA_045596945.1 Candidatus Methanomethylophilaceae archaeon
CCTGCAGGCAGACGGTGACGATCGCCGTGTCCGTTATCGTGATGGAGATGGGGTACGTGGTGAACTCCTCGCGGCCGTTCCTCCACTCCCTGGTGGGGGCGTCGATCAGGATGAGGGTGTACTTGGGCGTGACCTCCGCCCTGGAACCCTCCTCGTCGTCCAGAGCGGCGGTGAGCGCCTCCCTGTCGATGTCCAGGGCCCTCTGGACGTAGTCGATCTCCTCGGTGGTGGGGTTGGTCAGGTTGATCCACACATCCTCCCCGATGGAATCGGTCTTCATCGGTCTCCCCTCCCTCATCTCGTATATATCGATCGTCATCTCGCCACCTCCTTCAGATTATGAACGACAGTATCACCATCATGAACATAAACAGTACCACCGTCGACACGCTGTTCGAGACACTGTCGCTGATCCTGTCGCGCCTCTCGGTGTCGGTGACACCGAACCTCTCCAGCAGCCAGTTGACACCGCCGGCGAATATGAACCCTCCGTCGAACGGGTACGCGGGGAGGGCGTTGGATATGGCCAGGAGTATGTCCAACCAGAATATCCAGTAGAGCATGGTGACTGCGATCCAGAAGATGTCGTCACCGGGTGCGTCGTACCACCACCTGACCTCGTCGGATATGGGGTCCATCCCGTTGAAGGGACCCGAGAGGTAGGTGAACAGTGCGGACACGTACGAGAACGGATCGGTCGCACCGTAGAAGGGGTCCTTCGCCTTGTCCAGGAGGATCCCGGGCGTGGTGAGGGTCATCCCACCGGTGGTGACGGACAGCCCGAGGAAGCCCTGGGAGGACCTGTCGGCGAGGACGATGCCCTCGTGGGTCACGAACTCGGGGGAGCCGCCATGCTCCGCGACGGTCACCGTGGTGAGCGTCAGGACCTGTCCGGGCTCGGTGGTCGCCATGTACGACATGAAGTCGTAGGTGCTGTGGATCTGTGTGACCACGCCGCCGGATGTCAGGCTGTAGATGAACTGTCCGACCCCGACGTCCCCCCTGTCTGCGGGACTGCCGTTGGTGACGGACTTGATGAACGCACCCATCTGCACCGGTTCGGTCGTGGCATGGGTGCCGTCCTCGGTCTCGTACTGCAGGATGTAGTACATCGAGGGGTCGAAGTCGTAGTCTATGGACACCACGCCTCCGCCCTGGACGGAGTCGACCTCCGTGAATGTGTCGGAACCGTACTCCTGCACCCCCGTGACTATCGCGGACGCGGGGATCCCGGCGATGTAGGCGGGCGACCCGCTGTCTATGGCGTACACCCCGACGTCGTCGGAGTGGTCGGAGGTCACCGCGCCGCAGGCGAGGATCAGGACCGCTATCGACCCTATCGCAACGAACGTGTTGACCGATATCCCCGCGGTGTACATGTCCATGCGGACCCTGCGGGACCTGGCGGCCATGTCCTCCTCGTTGGGCTCCACGAAGGCGCCCAGGGGTATCACACCGTACAGGAGACCGGAGGAGTCCACACGCGCCCCGTTGGCACGGGTCTGTATCCCGTGGCCGAGTTCGTGGACGACCATGGCGACGACCAGTGCGACCACACCGTAGCTGAGGGGCATTATGGGGTTGAAACCCGGGATGGCCAATGCGTACTCGATGCCTATCGAGGAGCTACCGATCCTGGACGGTATGGCCATTATAGCCACGACCATCATGTACATCATCAGGAACAGCAGGACCGCGGAGATGATCTTGGATATGAAACCGAACACCAGCCAGAACCTGGTGTACCTGGCGAGGCGGTCCATCGTACGGAAACCTAGCCTCGTCTTGATCATGAGTGCGGGACCGTACCTCGAGAGGTGGTACCTCTCCGCGGCCTCCGGACACCTCCATACCCAGATGTAGATCGGGATGTAAATCACGAGAAGAACCAGAAGCACTACGTACGCGGTATCCAATGTATCCCCCGCGAGACCGATTGAACTCATCATATAAAAGGAAGGATACGGGGGAATCGACCCGTCCGTCAGATGTCGATGCCGAGTCCGGAGATTATCCTGCGGGCCCAATGGAGCTTCCTGAGCTTGACGGCGGGATCCGTGCCCTCCTTGGGCATCGGGTCGTCGAAGTCGAACCCGCGAAGTACGATGCGGCTGGCGCCGAAGTGAACGGCCATGCAGACCGCGCGGTCCCCGTCCGTGAAACCCCCGAAGTTGTACACCGTGTTCTCAGGGACGGATTGCGTGGTCAGCACCACCGGTCCGCGGAACAGGTGCGCATACGAACGCACCAGGTCCTGGTTCCCGCCGTGCGCGTGTACTAGCGTGACCGCACCGCGGGCACTGGCATCCAACTGGGGACCGATGTCGCCGTCCAGGTCGGTGACGACGATGTCCGGCACGAGTCCGGCGGACACGACGCGCCCGACGGCGGATCCGGACACGATGAGCGTCCCCTCAGTACCTCCGGCCAGGTCGGACTCGAGGCACGGGGCGTTACCGACGACCGTGACGGTCCCACCGATCAGCTCCCCGAGCTCGTCGTCGGACATGAGGTCGCTGTTCAGGGTGACGGCCTTCAGGACGCGCACGCACATCTCGTCGTCGGCCCTGTCGTAGCCCATGTCCCCCAGTATCCCGAGGTACACCGGCTCCCAGTCAGGGAACTTCATCCGCGGGCACCTCCGGTGTGTTGGACCTCATCCTGCTCTTGACGAACGTGGATGCCAGGGATATCAGCACACCCGCGACTATCCCGACGATCCCCAGCGACCCGGTGTCGTAGCTGGCGGTGACGTAGGACTGGATGATATCCAGGATCGCCAGGGCCACCAGCGCCATGGCGGCCAGGTCCACGCAGGCGAACACGCGGCTGAGCAGGATCGTGTTGGATGAGAGGTACTCCTCGATGGAGAGCCCCAGCGTGTAGACGATGAGGGCGATGGTGATGGGCCACACCATGGACGCGGCGTAGTACAGCACCCTGGGCAGCAGACCCTCGGCGTACATGTCGGAGACCTCGTAGAACACCCATATCGCGGATATGATTATGATCGAGAACGAGATGGACAGGAATATGATCCTGGTGCTGTGACCGAGGACGCTGTCCCTGAGGTACCGTTTCAGGGCCACCAGCTTCTCCTCCACGTCGTACGCGTACAGTATGAGGAACAGACCGACGAGGAGGACCGATATCGCAGCGGACATGTTGGCGATGGCCGCTATGTCGTTGGTGCGCACGAACTCCAGGAGACCCGGGACCATGAGGACCGCGGCGACCACCATCGTGATGAATCCGAGCGGTGCCAGGAACCTGCGCCTCTTCGCGGGGTCGGACATCATCCTCGTGAGGATATAGAGGGACCCCTCCAATCCGGGTGCCTGCTTCACGTAGACCTTCCTGACGGAATCCACGTGGGCGCGCGACGAGATGATGGGGTAGATGTACTCGTCCTCCGCACCGTCGCCCACGAGGACGACGCTGTCCGGGGAGCATGTCTCGAGGACCTCCTCCAACTGGGCGACCAGGGCCAGG
>JAZODL010000107.1:0-5826 GCA_045596945.1 Candidatus Methanomethylophilaceae archaeon
GAAGTCCGTGCCGTCCCCGCGGGGTTCCAGCATGAAGTCCGGGTTGGCGATGGATGCTATCGTCTTGACGTCCGGGTCGTGGCGCTTCGCCATCATGCACACGAACAGGTTGGAGTCGTCACGGGGCAGGGTGGAGATGACCATCCCGGGCTTGTGGGTGTCCATTGCGAACTTGAGTGTCTTGGGGTTGGTGCCGTCCTCGTGGAGGACGGAGACGTCCAGACGGCTCTTCACGGCCTCGGCCACGTCGTTGTCCCTCTCGATGATGAGGACGTCGTGGACATCCGCTATTGTCTCCGCGGCGACGTACCCCACGTCCCCGGCCCCTATGATGATGACGTTCATGGTCCCACCTCCGACGTCTCCCATGGATAAATAGATGAGGGGAGGTTCGCACCCGCGGCGTGCGCGGTACCAAATGCTATAAATCGTAAGTGAGCGTAGATGCCGGCCATGTGGAAGCAGGTCAACGAAGAGTTCTGGACCAAGAACCGCGAATCGAAGGTCGACCAGGTCAACGAGACCGTCAGGGACATAATCGAGATGGTCCGTCAGAACGGCGACGGCGCCCTCAGGGAGCTCGCCAGGAAGTTCGACAAGGTGGACCTCAAGGGCATAGCCGTCACCAGGGAGGAGATCGAGGAGGCCTACGAGAAGGAGGACCAAGAGGTGGTGGAGGAGCACGAGAACGCGGCGTACACCATCCAGCGCTTCCACGAGATGCAGAAGCCCGCCGGACTTTGGCTCACCGAGGTCGAACCCGGCATCACCCTGGGCGTCAAGACCACGCCCCTCGAGAGGGTCGGATGCTACATCCCCGGTGGACGCGCATCGTACCCCAGCACCGTCCTCATGACCGCCATCCCCGCGAGGGTGGCCGGTGTCGACGAGATCGTGTGCTTCACCCCCGCACCCATCAACCCGATCACCCTCGTCGCCGCCGACATCGCCGGCGTGGACGAGATCTACAAGAGCGGCGGCGCACAGGCGGTCGCCGCGATGGCCCTCGGAACCGAGAGCGTCGAACCCGTCCAGAAGATCGTCGGTCCCGGCAACGTCTTCGTCACGTCCGCCAAGATGATGCTCCGCGACAGGGTGGAGATCGACTTCCCCGCGGGCCCCAGCGAGATCGGCATCATCGCCGACGACTCCGCCGACCCCGTGTTCGTCGCCTCCGACCTCATCGCCCAGGCCGAGCACGACCCCTCCTCCGCCTGCCTGCTCATCACATGCGACCCCGACCTCCCCGACAGGGTTTGGACCGAGATGGAGCGCATGATCGCGGAGGCCCCCAGGAGGGAGATTATCGAGAGGGCACTGGAGAACTCGGGATACATCGTCACCACCGACCTCGAGCTCGCGATCGAGATGATGAACGGCATCGCGCCCGAGCACCTCTCGATCCAGGTCAGGGACCCCCTGGCCGCGCTGTCGCTAGTCAGGAACGCCGGCTCGATCTTCGTCGGCCCCTACACCCCGGTGGCCGCCGGAGACTACGCATCCGGCACGAACCACGTGCTCCCCACCGCCGGCAACGCCGTGACGGCGTCCGGACTCAACGTGGCCCACTTCATGAAGACCTCCACTGTCCAGTACCTCACCAGGCAGGGCCTCGCGGCCATCGCCCCCACCATCGAGACCATCTCCACCGCGGAGGGTCTCCACGCGCACTGCGAATCCGTCAGGGTGAGATGCCCCGGGGACGACGATGAGTGACGGGCCCGACCTCTACGACGAGAGGTACTACATCAACAGGGAGCTCTCCTGGCTGGAGTTCAACAGGCGCTGCCTGGAGGAGGCCATGGACCCCTCCAACCCCGTGCTCGAGAGGGTGAAGTTCCTGGCAATATGCTACGGGAACATGGACGAGTTCTTCATGATCCGCGTCCCCGGCATAATGGCCAGGACGCCGATCCCCGGTCCGGACTACACCGGGATCAGCCACAGCGCCCTCATGGAGAGGGTGTCCGGCACCGTGCAGGAGCTGGTCGACCGCTACGGCGAATGCTGGATGGGTCTGAAGTCCGCCCTCGCGGCCGAGGGGATCCGCATCCTCACCATGGATGAGCTCAACCCCGACCAGAAGGCCTGGACCGCATCCTACTACAGGGAGAGGGTCCACCCGCTCCTCACCCCGCTGGCCCTCGACGTCACGCACCCCTTCCCGTTCATATCGAACAACGCCCTCAACATAGCCGTCAGGATGAGCGACCACAGCAAGGACAGGCTCTACGCCAGGGTGAAGGTCCCGCTCAGCGTCCTCCCCAGGTTCGTCAGGCTACCCTCCGAGGTCGGCGATGTCTTCGTCAGGCTGGAGGACATAATAGAGGACAACATCTCCGCGCTGTTCCCCGGCCTGGACATAGAGGGCGCCTACACCTTCCGCGTTACCCGCAACGCCGACGTCAAGGTGACGATCGACGAGGCCTGCGACTTCATGCTCGCCGTGGAGGAGTCCATCGAGGACAGGGACATAGGGTTCCCCGTCAGGATGGTCGTCGAGGACACCATGCCCCCGGAGATGGTGAGGCTGTTCGGGAGGAACCTCGGCCTGGAACCAGTCCAGATCCACAGGTCGGACGCCATCATGCTCGTGGACCTGTGGCAGATCGTCGGGCTCAACCGTCCGAAGCTGAAGGACCCCCAGTTCGAGCCGTACACACCCCCGGAGCTCGCCGAGGGGAACGACCTGTTCGACGCCATAAAGCGCCGCGACTGGATCCTGTTCCACCCCTACGAGACGTTCGGCACCATCCTGCGCCTGGTCAACGATGCGGCATCCGATCCGAACGTGCAGAGCATCAAGGTCTGCCTCTACAGGATCGGGAAGGACCCGTCACTGGTCCGCTCCCTCATGCGCGCCAGGGAGAACGGCAAGACTGTTTCTGTGCTGATGGAGCTCCGCGCCAAGTTCGACGAGACGAACAACATCCGCTGGGCCAGGGAGCTGGAGAGGATGGGCGTCCACGTGGTCTACGGCCCCGTGGATCTGAAGGTCCACTCCAAGCTGCTCCAGATCGTCCGCCTGGAGGGCGAGAGGCTGGTGCGCTACACCCACATGAGCTCGGGCAACTACAACTCGTCCACCGCCAAGCAGTACGGCGACATCTCGTTCCTCACCGCCGACAGGGAGATCGGGGAGGATGTGGGCGAGCTGTTCAACTCGCTGACCGGTTTCTTCGGACCCCGCATGTACAACCGGCTGCTCGTCGCCCCGCTGAACCTCAAGAGTTCGCTCATCAACCGCATCAGGCGCGAGATCGACGTGTGCCGCAGGACCGGGAGCGGCTACATAGCCATGAAGGCGAACGGACTCATCGACTCCGACATAATCGCGTCCCTCTACGAGGCGTCCAACGCCGGCGTGAGGGTGGACCTGAACATACGCGGACTCTGCTGCCTCAGGCCCGGGGTCCCGGGGGTGTCGGAGAACATACGCGTCACCAGCGTGGTCGACAGGTTCCTGGAGCACTCGCGCATATACTACTTCGGGAACGGCGGCAGGCCCGAGATGTACATGGGTTCCTCGGACATGATGCCCCGCAACCTGCTGGCCAGGGTGGAGGTGCTGTTCCCCGTCCTGGACCCCGACATGATGGAGCGCATCAGGGACCGCATCCTCGCCGTCCATCTGGCGGACAACGTGAAGGCCCGTGAGCTGCGTCCGGACGGCACGTACGTCCGCAGGGAACGCGGCGAGGGGGAGGCACCCATGCGTTCCCAGCAGTGGTTCATCGACAACAGGGGTTCGTGGCATGACGACGGAAGGTTCTGAGACCGTAGGGTTCATCGATGTCGGCACCAACTCCATCCACCTTCTGGTTGCAAGGTTCTACGAGGGGTCCGTCGGCACCCCGGTCTTCCAGGACAAGGAGGCCGTGCGCCTGGGTCAGTCCCTGTACTCCACGGGCTCCATAGACCCTGGCACCATATCCAAGTCGGCCCTGGTGGTCTCCCGCTTCGCCCGCATCTCCCGCGAGATGGGTGCGGACAGGGTGGTGGCGTACGCCACCTGCGCCGCCAGGGAGGCGTCCAACAGCCGCGAGCTCCTCTCTGCGCTCTCCGACGCCGCCGACGTGCAGGTCATCCCCGGGACCGAGGAGGCCAGGCTCACCGCGCTGGGCGTGTTCGGCACGTCGGGTCCCGCGGAGAGGACCGTCCTGATCGACATAGGCGGCGGGAGCACCGAGGTGGTCGTGGCCGAGGGTGGGGAGAACCTGTTCATCGACAGCCTGGCCATGGGAGCCGTCAGGTACGCGTACGGCCTCGGCATCGACAACACCGGGGCGGTCTCGGACCACGACTACTCCGAGATGAGGAGGAACGTGGACGTCTCGTCGTACCGCGCATCGTCGGCGGTCCGCGCCCTGGGCTTCACCAGGGCCGTGGGCTCCTCCGGCACGCTCATCGCCCTGGCCGAGATGTGCGCCGCCGTCCGTCCCGACGGCGACCCGTCGTACATGACCAGGTCCGAGCTCACCGCACTGATGCGCGATGTCCGCTCCAGGGATCTGGGGGGCAGGTACTCCGTCCCCGTTCTGGGGAGGGGCCGTGCCGACATCATAGTCGCGGGCGGCGCCATAGCCGAGGAGCTGATGACCCTGTTCGGGATCGAGCGCATCGGGATCAGCACCAGGGGCCTGAAGCAGGGCATGCAGGCGGACCACCTCCTGTCCCGCGGGTACACCATGTTCGAGACCCGCGACGCATCGGTCCGGGCGCTGGCCTGCCGCTGCCACTACGACCGGAAGCACGCGGAGGCCGTCCGCGCCAACGGTCTGCGCATATTCGACGGGACCCGTGCCCTGGGTCTCCACGGGATGTCCGACGGGATGAGGAGCCTGCTGGCATCCGCATGCACCCTCCACGACATAGGGGAGTTCGTCAACTACACCAACCACCACGTCTTGTCCCAGATGATCATCGAGAGCTCCGACATGGTGGGTTTCACATGCACGGAGCTCCACCAGATGGGTCTCATGGTGCGCCTCCACCACAAGCGCTTCCCCGGACCGAAGGACCCCCTGTTCGCCGACATGCCCCGTCCCGTCGTCGACGACATACGCCGCTGCGCGATGTTCCTGAGGATGGCCGACGTCCTCGACAGGCACCGCACATCCACCGTCACCGACCTCACGATGCGGGTGTCCGACGGCTCCATGGTGCTGGGTATCGTCTCCTCCGAGGATCCGAGCATGGAGATATGGCGCCTGGGCAAGCTGAGGGGCGATTTCAGGAAGCTCTTCGGTCTGGAGCTTCGGCCGGAACCGGTGCACCGACCAGGTGCCTGCGGGGGTGCCAAGTGCCAACCTATTTAACCCCGTAGGGAGTTGGGCGTCCCATAGCATGAGGTGGCCCCCTTGCAGCGGACCACAGGTCCAACCGCCTCCTGCTTTCCCCCTTTTTATACCCGTTCGCCATAATCCGCACCATGGTTCAGGGGACGCTCTTCGAGGAGGCCGTGGGAAGCGGCGACGCGGTCGTCCGCAACGGTCTCTGCAACCTATGCAAGGGCACCCGTAGGTTGTGCGGGCGCGAGCGCTGCCCCCTGATGCTCAAGTTCTACTCGCAGCGCAGGATCATGCCGGAGGTCAGGACGAGGGAGGTGTCGGGGAGCAGCCCGCCCGCGGTCTTCGTGGGACGCCACGGGTACCCCAAGGTGGAGATAGGCCCCCTCCTGCCGACGGAGTTCGGCGACACGTCCGACATGGACACCCCGGAGGGGTGGGTCGGGAGGTCCGTCGACGAGATAGCCGACCTGAGGTTCAGGCTGGTCCGCGGGAAGTACAGGATTGACGCCACCGACTTCCGGAAATCCGGGAGGAT
>JAZODL010000108.1:0-7800 GCA_045596945.1 Candidatus Methanomethylophilaceae archaeon
GGCCCCTGCCCGCCGGGAGACCGGCGGGTCCAAACACCGTTACCGCCACTTTTCCAATTCTCCGAAGAGTCCGTTATAATCCCGACGGACGATGGTCACGGCATGACAGCACAGCTCGTGACCGAGAGGATACTAGAGGAACGCCACGTAGTGGGGATAATCATGTACCTCCACATGTTCGGTCCGCGTTCCCGTAGCGAGATCTACAAGGCGGTGTCGACGAACCCGCACATGCCGCGCAAACTGGACATGCTGGAGGAACGCGGACTTGTGAAGACCGGGGACATGGTGGAGGGCGGCAGGAGCAGACCGGTGAGGCTGACGCACCTCGGGAAGGTGTACGCGGAGGCCCTCTGCAGTCTGGAGGAGAGGTCCGGAGGGGATCTCGACAGGTACCGCATGCAGACCGTGAGGGACATGGTCTCCGAGATGGAGAGGAGGTGTCCCGGGGATCGGGACGGGTGTCAGAGGTAAGGGAGGCAGAGCTCCCTGAGGCTCTCGGCGACACGGGCCATCCCGTGGTGCTCGGCCAACGGGACGTAGCGGCGGTACGTGTCCTGGGCCTTCCTCACGCGCTTGCTGGGGGATTTGTGGGAGATGGTGCTCATGTTGTGCAACCTGTCCGCGAGCTTCAGGGTGACGGCACGCGGTTCGCTCTCCGACATGCCCACGAGCTTCAGGTACGGGTCGGAACCGTCCTCGGGCTTCGTGACCGCATCCACCATGTAAGCGACGGATGCTCCGAACATGCGGGACACGTCGCGCACCGTGGCGTCGGTGTCCTCGACCACGTCGTGGAGGAGTCCCGAGACGACGGTGTCGCAGTCGGCACCCAGGTCCATGAGGATCAGTGCGACGGTCATGGGATGCGTTATGTACGGCTCGCCCGAGCTGCGTGTCTGCCCGGAGTGCTTCGATTCGGCGTAGTCCATGGCCAGGACGACCCTGGCGAGTCCCGTTTCCCCGAATTGGGTGGCACGCTCCGTGATGAGTCCGCGGAGCCCTGTAGCATCCATCCCGTCGTACATGGGCGATGGGAACTGGACGGAGTAGATAACGGTTGTCAACGGTTCCTGCGGCTGTAGAGGGACCTCTCCCCTCCGTTCCTACCGCTGTAGCCGTCCTTGCTGTATATGCTGATGGGTTCTGACATCCTCTCCACCAGCATGCGCAGGCGCTCGGCGTCGGGATGCCCGTGCTCGGACGCGGCGGTGAACCACCTGCGGGCGAGGTCGCTGTCGGACGCCACGCCCCAGCGCCCCTCGGAGTACATGAGCCCGAGGGAGTACATGGCCTCAGGGTTCCCAATGGATGCCGCCTCCTCCATGAACGGCAGGGCCATCCAGCGACGTCCGGGGACCGCCATCAGTGCGGAACCCGTGGAGAGGACCGCCTCCGCGGTCCCGTGACCGGATGTGTCCGGGAACCCGTCGGGGAGGGTGGCCGGATCGTCCCGGTGGACGGTGTTATGGATTACGGCGGCCACGAGCAGGAGGGACAGCGCGGTGCTGTCCATACCCTCCGAGACGGCGGAGGCCGAACGTGTCAGAAGCGATGCGGCACGGTGGTCCGGATCGCCGAATGGGACGTCCCTGTCGGCGTAGGTGAACGGGAGGCCGCCGAGGGTGCCGTCCGCATCGACGACGGAGCGGCGCACCAGGGCCTCCAGGTCCTCGGCCTCGAGGAACCCGAGCCTGACGACCGTATCGTCCATGGCAGGTGTACCTCAGTCGTACTTCCTGTTGTCCGTGACGTGCTTGGCCTTGCCCTCGAACCTCTCCAGGGTGCCGGGCAGGACCAGCCTGACGTCCGCCTTGATGTTGAGGACGTCCTTCAGCCTGGACGACAGGAGGTTGGTCATCCTGCCGTGCTCCACGGTGTCCTCCGAGAGGGAGTCCTCGTTGAGCTCGACCTCCACGACCATCCTGTCCATGTAGTTGTCGTTGCTGAGCGTGATGTGGTAGAAGGGCGAGAGGAACGGCATCTCGCCGATAACGCTCTCGACCTGGGAGGGGAACACGTTGACCCCGCGGACGACAAGCATGTCGTCGGTCCTCCCGGACAGCCTCATGAGCCTGGGGTGCGTCCTCCCGCAGGGACAGGGGGACCAATCGAGCGAGGAGATGTCCCCGATCCTGTACCTGATGAGCGGGAAGGCCTCCTTCCTGAGCATGGTCACGACGACCTCTCCCCTCTCCCCCTCGGCGCAGGGCTCCCCGTTCTCGTCGAGGATCTCCATGTAGCAGAGGTCGGCCCATATGTGGAGTCCGTTCTGCTCATGGCACTCGAGGAACATGGGGCCGTAGAACTCGCTGGCACCGTAGCAGTTGTGGACGCGGATGCCCGTGCGCTCCTGGAGCTTCGCCCTCATGGATTCGGACCAGGGCTCCCCACCAGCGATGGCGTACCTGAGCTTCGTGTCCCTGCGGATGTCGATGCCCATGTGGTCGCAGGTGTCGGCTATGTGGAACATGTAGGAGGGGGTTCCGGCGATCGTGGTCACGGGGAGGTCCTGCATGAGCTGGATCTGCCTGGAGGTGTTCCCCGTACCGGTGGGGAGTGTCGTGGCGCCGATCCTCTCCGCACCGTAGTGGACGCCGAGACCGCCCGTGAACAGTCCGTAACCATGGCAGTTCTGGAGGACGTCCCTGTTCGTCATCCCGAACGAGGTCATGCCGCGGGCGAGTGCCTCGGTCCAGTTCTCCATGTCGCCGCGGGTGTATCCAACGACGGTCGGCTTGCCGGTGGTTCCCGAGGAGACGTGTATCCTGACGATCTCGTCGTACGGGACCACGAACAGCCCGTCGGGGTAGTTGTCGCGGAGGTCTGACTTGGTCATGAACGGGACCTTCCTGAAGGCCTCGAAGCTGTCTATGTCCTCCGGGGAGACCCCGGCCGCCTCCATCCTGTCGTGGAAGAAGCGGGACTTCTCGTACATCTCCGCCACCTTCTCCCTCAGGAGTCTCAGCTGCAGTACCTCCAGCTCCTCGCGGGGCATGGTCTCGATTCCCTCGTTCCAGTACACCATCGGCAACACCATTGACATGTGCTATCAAATAGCACGGTTTGACTGGTGTTATAATCGGAGGTTATATAATGGTAGTGGAGGCAGTAACCATCCACGGAAAGGACGGGTACGATGGGTGCGAACACTGCCAACTACATCACCATAGCCAGGATGCTCCTGACGCCGACGATGCTCCTGGTAGAACCCCTGTCCCCGACCTTCATGGCGGTATACGTGCTGTGCGGGCTGGGCGACATCGTCGACGGTGCCGTTGCCCGCCGCACCGGGACGGCCAGTCACCTCGGGTCCGTCCTAGACAGCCTGGCGGACTTCGTCTTCTGCGTGGTCATAATGTTCATCCTGTTGCGCATCCTCTGGGGGTCGATCCCCCCGTGGCTCGGGTTCTACGCCCTCTCCACGGTCGTGATCAGGTTCGTCACATCGGGGATCATACTCCTGAGGTTCGGGGTCATCGGCGGACTCCACACCTACCTGAACAAGGTCACCGGACTGGTGGTGTTCCTGACCCCCCTGATCCTCACGGCACCCGACCAGGTCCTGATGGTGTTCCTGGCATCCACGATCGCCCTCGTGTCGGCGACGGAGGGGTTCGTCATCTCGGTCGTCGCGAGGGAGTACGACCCCGACGTGCCGTCGATAGTCCACCTGCTCTCCGGACGCGGATCCGGCACCGTCTGAACCCGGCAACCTTAGAAATACGTAGGGGGCGATGGGGGATGCATGTCCGAGACGGTGACCGTCACCCAACTGAACACGCGCGTGAGGGAGCACCTCAACCAGTCCCCCGGTCTGAGGGACATCTGGGTCAGCGGGGAGATCTCGAACCTCAAGAGGTACACCTCCGGGCACTACTACTTCACGTTGAAGGACCAGGGAAGCGAGATCCGCGGGGTTATGTTCTCCGGATCCAGGTCGAGGATCGACTTCGAGCCCGTGGACAACATGAAGGTCCTCGCGTTCGGTCGCGTCGACCTCTACGTCCAGCGCGGTTCGTACCAGTTCATAGTCGAGACGATGAGGAGGTCCGGTGTCGGCGACCTGTACATGGAGTTCGAGAAACTCAAGGCCAGGCTGCAGGCGGAGGGGCTGTTCGACCCCGCACGCAAGCGTCCGCTCCCCAGGTACCCGAGGACGATCGGCGTCGTCACGTCGCCGACGGGTGCCGTCATCCACGACATCATAACCACATCCGCATCCAGGTTCCCGGCGGACATCGTCCTGGCACCGGCGAAGGTCCAGGGCGAGGGGTCCGCGGAGTCCATAGTGGCGGGTATCGAACTGATGAACAGGTACGGCGTCGACGTCATCATAGTCGGCAGGGGAGGCGGTTCCATAGAGGACCTCTGGGCGTTCAACGAGGAACCGGTCGCACGCGCCATAGCCGCATCGCGCGCACCGGTGGTGTCCGCCGTCGGACACGAGACGGACTTCACCATAGCGGACTTCGTCGCAGACGTCAGGGCTCCCACACCCACCGGCGCTGCCGCGGTCATACTGCGTGACAGGACGGAGGTCCGCGGACAGGTGGACAACATCTCGCTGCGCATGAACAGGGCGGTCGCCGCCGCCGTGGGGGAGATGAGGGCGCGCTTCGAGCTGGCCGACGCCAGGCTGTCGCCCAGACGCGCCTCGGAGTCCCTGGATGTCCTGAGGATGAGGCTGGACGACCTGTCCGCCAGGTCCGACAGGGCGCCGTGGGACGTGCTCAGGACCATGGGGAACAGGTTCGCCGTCGCCGACGCCAGGCTGTCGCCCGAGAAGGCGCTGTCGGACATCTCCGACCACGCGAGGGATGCCGACGGGGCCCTGGACCGCATCGGGATGATGGTGTCGCACACCGTGGACCTGGCAGCACGCAGGATGGATTCCGTGGGTACCCGCCCGGAGACAGCGGTGACACGTGCGATGACCCGCTCCACCGATTCACTGGGGTCGATCGGGGATCGCCTCGAGGGGTTGAACCCCGTGAACGTGCTCGGCAGGGGCTACGCGATGGTGACCTCCGCCGACGGGGCCGTGGTGTCATCGGTGGACGGGATGGATGCGGGTGACGAGGTGACGATACACCTCGGGGACGGGAGGGCCGTCGCCGAGATCAGGGAGAAGGAGATTAGGACATGAGCGATTACGCAGAGGAAGTCGGGAAGATGGGTTTCGAGGAGAGCATGCAGGCACTGGAGGACCTGGTCAGGGAACTCGAGAACGGGGGCATAGGCCTGGACAGGAGCCTGGAGATCTACGAGAGGGCGGTGGTCCTCAGGAACCACTGCAAGGGCATCCTCGACGAGAGCGAGCGCAGGATAAGGTCGATCATGGAGTCCGCCGGTGCCGTGAGGACCGAGGAATTCAGGATGGACTGACCAGGTCCCAGAGCGGGACCCCCTCACGCTCCGACCACTCGGAGGTGTCGGCGTAGAGGCGCGTCCCCATGAAGCACTGGTCGGAGAACGCCAGTCTGAGAGCCCCGCCCAGCTCCCCCTCCGTGAGGGACCTGCTGTTGAACGATCCGAAGTTGCGCTTCAGACCTATCAGGAGGATGTCCACCGCGTCATGACCGCGTGCGGCGTCCCACGGGTCGGACAGCGAGCCCATCTCGGTGCCGAGCCTCTGCAGGAGCTCCCTGCGACCTATGCGGTGGCCGTTGGAGTTCCCTATGACGTCCGACACCATCGTGTGGATGTCGATGGACAGCGTGCGGGGGTTTATGAAGCGGTTGAAGTCCAGGTCCTTGAACCTGAGGCCGAGGCCGTCCCTCTGCGACACGTGCATCAGGAGCCCTATCGGAGCGCTCGAACCGACCACCGCGTCCCTCACCGGACCGACGGAACCGGTGAACGACCCCAGCGCCTCCACATCGCAGTACTCGTCGAGGACGTCGTCCAGCGCGTTGCTGCGGATGGCCATGGTCTCCATGTCCCTGCAGTCCGTGTGGAACAGCGGAGGGGACACGCGCCTGCGGCGCAGACGGTCCAGGTCCGCATCCACTATCCCGATGGTGCGACGGTCGCCGCGGCGTTCGGACATCGTGCAGACCACGTTGCGGACGTTGTCCTTGGAATGACCGACGGCTATACGGACCCCGCCCTTGTCTATGAACTTCTCGAACAACCTCTGGTCCGTCACACCCTCGACCATGAGGTAGACCCCATCGAAGACGGACCTGCCCATCGACAGCTGGTTGCAGATGTCGTCCGGCGTCAGGTACTCACGCATCTTCCGGCACCAGTTCCCTTGCCAGGTCCCACTTGTCATGGATCACCTGGGGCGAATGCGTGGCGACGATCATCTGGAGGTCCCTGACCCTGCAGATGTCCATGAAGAAGTCCCCGAGCCTCTGCTGCCAGCTGACGTGGAGGGATATCTCGGGCTCGTCGAGTATGACCAGGGACCCGGGCTGGGCGTGGAACAGCAGGATGTAGAACATTATCAGGATCTGCCTCTCACCGGACGACAGGCGCGTTATCTGCAGCGCGGTGCCGTTGTCCATCTGGATCCCCATCTTCCCGTTCTCGGACACCGTGATGGTCTTGTTAATGAAGATCTCGTTGACTATGTCCCTGAAGACGACTATCGACTCCGCCAGGCCGTAGTCCCTCTCCACGAACTCCGAGATGGAGTAGATCAACTCGACGTACTCCTCCCTGCGGGTCGTGAGCTCGTATCTGGACGGGGGGAACCTCATCCCCGGCGGGATGTCCGGTTCGAAGCCGGCGTCGCCGATGAAGTCCAGCTTGGCCTTCAGGTCCTTCGCCCAGAACTCGAGCTCCCCGTCGTTCATCTCCCTGCGCCCCTCCATCGGCTGGGGGACGAGCTCGGTGTGCTCCCTCGCGTACCTGATCCTCTCCATGAGCTCGTGGCCGTACACCTCTATGGCGGACACGAGGTGACCGTCCTTCCTCCTCACCACCAGCCTCTCGGGCGGGATGTAGGTGACGCTGCGTATCTCGGCCATCTCCTCCGGTGTCATCGGACTCTCCAGCTCGTTCTTCTGCATCTGGACGAGGAGGTCCCCCTCGTCGTTCTCGATGATCATGGCGGTGTCGTCCTCGAACCCTATGTCCATCCTCTGGAACGGCACGTCGGCGATGTGCCCGACGTCGCCCCTGAGGGCGCAGTTGAGGAGGCCCATCAGGGTGCTCTTCCCGTAACCGTTGGGGGAATGGAGGAACGTGAGCCTGTCGCAGAGCTCGAGACTGTAGCTGTATTCGTTGAAGAGGCGGTCGATGTAGAGGGATCTTATGTTCATGGGCGCTGTTGTAATCGCGATGATTCTATAAAGCGTGAATCCCCGGGGTCCCGGCTGGACCGCAATAGTTTATCAGAGTCCTACGCAATCGGGTCCGCATGGATACAGAGGAGGTATTCACATCCATCCGCAAGGACATAGCGGAGGGCAGGACCGGCGATGTCGGTGCCAAGGTAATGGGGATCGCCGAGGAGACGGACGATTCCTTCACCCTCATCAAGTGCATGTCCCTGCTCAAGGTCGTCGAGGACCACGAGACGATGTCGGAACTCGTCAAGAAGGTGGTCTCGACCGTCGGGGATGATGTGGAACGCAGGATCGAAGTCGCAGGTGCGCTCAGGGGTCTCGACTACCCCGGGGAGGCACTGGACATTCTGGGAACGCTCGAGACGAACGACTCGACGAGGCGCATGTCGGCGCTCTGCCTCATGGACATGGACGAGTACGAGTCCGCACTGGAGACCGTGCTGGGCATCACCGCACCCGTCGCCAGGGACAGGATCATGCTGACCGAGGTGCAGAGCGC
>JAZODL010000109.1:0-1944 GCA_045596945.1 Candidatus Methanomethylophilaceae archaeon
GACATCGAGATACCAGTGTTGCCGGAGGTGGGCTCCACGATGGTGCCGCCCTCCTGGAGGAGGCCCCTCGAGACGGCGTCCTCGATCATGGGTCTGATGATCCTGTCCTTTATGGAACCGCTGGGGTTGAGGTACTCGAGTTTGGCGAAGACGCGCCCTCCCTCGGGTGAGATGCGCTTGAGTTCCACGAGCGGCGTGTTCCCGATCGCGGAGAGGATGTTGTCTATGACTGCCATGGGGTATGGAACGAACCGGGTGGGATATAGTCGTTCTGGTCCGCCCGCATCCCGCCCCTCCGACCGCTTCCGGAGGATGCTCGGAGACCGCACGAGGGACCCCGCACCCCTTCGAACTCGCCCACATCCCCGTTATCTTCGTCCACCGCGTCGACACCCCCCATGGACACCGACAAGCGTCTCACATCCAAGAACGGGGCACCCGTCCCCGACACCATGAACTCCCTCACCGTCGGCCCAAGGGGACCGATGGCGATGCAGGACCTGTGGTACCTCGAGAAACTCGGTCACTTCGACAGGGAGGTCATCCCCGAGAGGCGCATGCACGCCAAGGGGTCCGGAGCATTCGGGAGGTTCACCGTCACCAACGACATCACCCGCTACACACGCGCCTCCCTGTTCTCGGAGGTGGGCAAGGAGACCCCCGTCTTCACCAGGTTCTCCACCGTCGCCGGCGAGAGGGGCGCCGCCGACGCCGAACGCGACATCAGGGGCTTCGCCATCAAGTTCTACACCGACGAGGGGAACTGGGACCTGGTCGGCAACAACACCCCGGTCTTCTTCATCAGGGACCCGCTCCTGTTCCCGGACCTGAACCACGCCGTCAAGAGGGACCCCAGGACCAACATGAGGTCGGCGCAGAACAACTGGGACTTCTGGACCATGCTCCCCGAGTCCCTCCACCAGGTCACCATCGTGATGTCGGACCGCGGGATACCGAGGAGCTACAGGCACATGCACGGCTTCGGGAGCCACACCTACAGCATGATCAACGCGGACGACGAGCGCGTGTGGGTGAAGTACCACCTCAGGACGCAGCAGGGGATAGAGAACCTCACCGACGCGGAGGCCGAGAGGGTGATCGGCAGGGACAGGGAGAGCAACCAGCACGACCTCTACGACTCCATCGAGATGGGGCACTACCCGCGCTGGACCATGTACATCCAGGTCATGACGGAGGAGCAGGCCCGCGACCACTACGAGAACCCCTTCGACATAACCAAGGTCTGGAGGCACGGGGAGTTCCCCCTGATGGAGGTCGGTGTGCTGGAGCTCAACCGCAACCCGGACAACTACTTCGCGGAAGTGGAGCAGTCGGCTTTCTCCCCCGCGAACCTCGTCCCCGGACTCGGCCTCTCCCCGGACAAACTGCTCCAGGGGAGGCTGTTCGCCTACGGGGACGCCCAGAGGTACAGGCTGGGGGTCAACCACGACCTCATACCCGTGAACGCGCCGCGCGTATCCGTGAACGCCTACCACAGGGACGGTCTCATGAGGACCGACGGCAACCACGGCTCCAGGATCCACTACGTCCCCAACAGCTACGGGGAGTGGGAGGTCCAGGGCAGGTCCGAGCCGCCCCTCCCCGTCTACGGGGACATCGGCAGGTACGATCCGTCGTCGGACCCCACGGATGATGTGTTCCGCCAACCCGGGGACCTCTTCAGACTCATGAACCCCGACCAGAGGTCGGAGCTGGTTGCGAACACCGCCCGCTCGATGGAGGGTGTCACGGAGAACATCAGGTACAGGCACGCCGTCCACTGCCAGAAAGCGGATCCGGAGTACGGTAGGATGGTCTCGGAGGCGCTCGGACTCGACCACGGCAGGGTGGAGGCGATGACAGCGATGGACGAGGACGGGTTGAGGAGGGAGACGTCCGCCGCCCAGTGGACGGGGACGGGGGGTGTTTGAGAAAGACGGGTCG
>JAZODL010000110.1:0-1547 GCA_045596945.1 Candidatus Methanomethylophilaceae archaeon
CGGTCGACGGGGATGGTGGCGGGGAGGTTCGTGGGGGTTTTGTAGCATGTTCTGGAGAAGTTCCTAGGGGTTTAGTAGCAACCTCTGGGGAAGTTCCTAGGGGTTCAGTAGCATGTTCGGAAAAAGTTCGTGGGGGTTTTGTAGCAACATCTGGGAAAGTTCCTAGGGGTTTAGTAGCATCTTTATATACTCTGGAACCACTCGGACAACACATGGAGAGGAAGATAACAAGGAGGTTCGAGGAGTGGAGGGCGAACCCCTCCCGCAAGCCGATGATCCTCACCGGGTGCAGGCAGATCGGGAAGACGTACTCGGTCCTCGAGTTCGCCGAGCGGGAGTACAGGAGCTTCGTGTACATCAACTTCGAGGTGGACCCCGACAAGCGCATGCTGTTCGATGGATCCCTGGACCCGGAATCCCTCGTTCCCCGCATCACCCTCTCCGAGAGGACCAGGCTGTATCCCGGCGAGTCCCTGATAGTCCTGGACGAGATCCAGAACTGCCCGAACGCGTACTCCGCGTTGAAACCGCTCTTCTACGATGGACGGTTCGACGTCATCGGGCTCGGATCCTTCCTCGGGGTGAACCTGGACGACGAGGACTCCGGGATCTCCCCCCTCGGCCATGTCGAAGTGATCCGCATGCACCCCATGGACTTCGAGGAGTACCTGTGGGCGATGGGCATCAAACGGGAGCTCGTGGACGAGGTCGCCCGCTGCATCAGGTCCCGCGAGGAGGTGCCGGAGTACTTCAACAGGATCCTCACCGAGCACTTCCGCAGGTACATGGTGGTCGGCGGCATGCCGGAGGCGGTGGGCATCTACGCCCGCACATCGGACTACTCCCGTGCGGCGAAGGCGCTGGACGACATCATCACCCTCCTGATGAAGGACGCTGGACGCTACTCCAGGAAGGCCGGCAGGGAGAAGATCAACGCCTGCTTCAGGTCCATCCCCCGCCAGCTGTCCCGCGAGGACAAGCGCTTCCACTACAGCGACGTGGAGAAGAGGAAGAACTCCGGGAGGAGGATGTACGGCAACTCCCTGGCCTGGCTCGAGGAGGCGGGACTGACGATACGCTGCAACAACCTGACCGAACCCGTCATGCCGCTCTCCGAGAGGGAGTCCGGAGACTCCTTCAAGATATACATGGCGGACACGGGGATCCTCATGCGCCTGATGCCGGACACGGATCCGGCACTGGTGGTCCTGAACGACCCGAACGTCAACCACGGGGCCCTGATGGAGAACGCCGTCGCATCCGCGCTGTCGAAGAAGGGGTACACACCGCGCTTCTACTCGCGCAGGGACAGCACGCTCGAGATCGACTTCGTCATAGGGTACGGGGGCAGGGTGGCCCTCATGGAGGTCAAGTCCGGACGCAACAGGCGTGCGAAGTCCCTCAGGACCCTGATGTCCGAGAGGACGGCCAACCGCGACGGCTACAAGATCATGGACACCAACGTGGAGGTGGACACGGACGGGATAGTCCACCTGCCGATCTACGCCGCCAGCCTGCTGGAGGACCATGTGGTGGGCGGGATCCCG
>JAZODL010000111.1:0-8873 GCA_045596945.1 Candidatus Methanomethylophilaceae archaeon
TGGATGGGGGCAGACTAACCGTGACCGCGGGAGGCGACAGCTACACCATGCCCGCCGACCTGTCCGCCGCGTTCGTCGACACGATCGCACTGATGGAGGCGGCCTGATGTCCGGGAAGGAGAAGGGCAGGGGCGGCGGGATCGGCAGGGGCATCCTGGCATCAGTCGTGTCCGCACTCGGGATGATCGTCGTCCCGATGGTCCTGGTCACGTACCTCCCGGAGGTCGCCGACGTATCGGTGGACCTGTCCGCTGTGACGGAACTGCTCAACAGGTGGATGATGGCCGGAGCCGTGCTCGTCGTCCTCGCGTTCCCCACAGGGTACTTCCCGAAGGGCAGCAGGGGACGCATCGCATCGGTGGTCCTGCAGTTCGTGGCATGGCTGGCGTGGTTCGCCTACGTGCTGAACATGGGGGACCTGACCGGCATAGTCACGATCGTGTCCGACGGCAGCGAGGTCTCCGTGGACATCGTGCTGAAGGGCATAATGCTCATGTGGGTCGTGTCCCGGGCGCTCAAGGTACTGGTCGCCTTCGGGGACCATCACGACAACAGGAGGGGTTTCCTCGAGGAGAGGGGACCCGCCGAGGAGGAGCAGAGGGACGACATAAGGATCGGCGGAAGGTTCGACTGAGGAGGTCATGGCATGGGTATAAACATGGGAATACGCGAGATGGAGGCCTCGAACTCCCCCTGCAGGGAGCTCAGGGCTAGACTGGTCAAGGTCCACGTGGACGACACATCCGGGATCGAGGACCTGCTCGAATACGACGAGGTCGTGGACCTCGAAACCGCCAGGGGCACCGTCGACGACTGGGAGGCGTTCCTGAAGAGGAACAGGATGAACGCGGAGACCGATGCCGTCTACATCGACAAGCTGAAGAAGGATGCCGACAGGGACCTCCTGGCCCCGCTGGCGGAGAGGGTGTGCACGGGCTGGGTCCCCGTGGAGGGACTCGACGGCGACGCCCTGGAGACGGTGCTGTCGAGGTCGTCCGAGGAGGACAGGCTCACCGGATGGGACATGCTGTCCTTCGACGAGATGAACGGGATGTGCGCCGACTGCCCCCTCTCATGGGACAAGGGGCGCGGGTGCATCGGCGCCTTCGGCCCCGACAAGAGCCTGCTCCCCGGGATCGCTGAGAGGCACGGTTGCCCGATCGTCGCATCCGTTCCGGCATCCGCCGCCGAAGGACGTGTATTCACCGCCGGTGACGCCGAGGGACTCCTGGCGGAGACGGAGATCCTGAGGACCGTCCTCCCCGAGGAGGGCAAGATGGCAGTCCACCGCTACAGCGGACCGGTCGAGAGGCTCGAGGCCATGGCCCGGGCCTGCATCTCCGGCGGCTGCGGGTTCTACTTCTTCTGATCAGAGGTAGCCGTTCAAACGCATTATGGTGTCCACCATGCCCTTGACCAGGGCGTGGACACCCCTCATCCCCAGGACGTCGTCGGAGTACTGCGGGGAGTTCAGGGCACGGATCACGGGGAGGGGTGTGGAACCGCACACGAGCATCCCGTTGCGGAGCATGAAACGCACCAACTGGTCATAGACATGGTCCGCACCGTCGTGACCGCACACCGCGACCGCACCGCCCACCTTGCCGGTGAGGCCCCTGTCGCCCTTCTCGTAGACCAGTGCGGCCCTCTCGAGGAAGGTCTGCATCACGCTCGGGCACGCCCCAGCGTACGTGGGGGAGGCGAGGACTATCCCGTCCGCCGCGCGCAGGACGTCAAGGAGCTCGTTGAGGCCGTCGTCCTCGTCCATGCACCTCCCGTCACCGCGGATCTCGCAGGTCATGCAGACGTTGCAGTTCACGAAGCTGTAGTTGTACAGGTGGACGATCTCGAACTCGATCCCCTCCCTCTCGAACTCGTCCTGCATCTCGTTGAGGATGTTGGTTGTGTTGCCGATCGGGCGGGGACTGCCGTTCAGTGCGATGACCTTCATGTCCCATGAATCCCACGACGCCGATAAAAGGGAATCGCAGGACACCTGCGATAAACAATCGTTTAATACATGGACGACCATTGTTCATCCGTAGACGGGACCGTCCCCTACATCTATTATATGTAGGGGCAAGCGATTCGCAGGACGTTAAAGGTGATGACATGACCGAGATGCTGAAAATTGTAGATCTGCATGCCGAAGCCGGCGAGAGGGAGATCCTCAAGGGGGTCAACCTCACGGTCAGGGAGGGGGAGACCGCTGTCCTCTTCGGACCCAACGGCTCAGGCAAGTCCACACTGCTGGCCACCATCATGGGGTACAGCACGTGCAAGGTCACCCAGGGGGAGATCCTGTTCAAGGGACAGGACATCACGGAGATGACCGTCGACGAGCGCGCGAAGCTCGGTATCGGCATGATGATGCAGAGGCCCCCGAACATCTTCGGCGTCAGGCTCGGCGACCTCATCAAGGCCACCTCGGAGAACGGGGAGGCCATCCTCGGGGAGGCACCCAACTTCAAGATGCAGAACTTCCTGGACAGGGAGATCAACGTCGGTTTCTCCGGAGGGGAGATCAAGAGGTCAGAGCTGCTGCAGCTCACCGCGCAGAAACCCGAGTTCATCCTCCTCGACGAGCCCGAGTCGGGTGTCGACCTGGAGAACATCGACCTGATCGGCAACAAGGTCCGCGACCTCCTCTACGACCAGAGGAAGGGATGCGGCGGAAACGTCCAGAGACACGTGTCCTCACTGGTCATCACCCACACCGGACAGATCCTGGACTACATCGGTGCCGACTGCGCATACGTCATGAAGGAGGGCAGGATTCGCTGCTCCGGCAGGCCCATGGACCTGCTCAAGGAGATCAAGGAGAACGGATACGGGGAGTGTGGAGCATGTCAGATAATAGAGCTGTGAAGGAGGCCCTCGGCAAGCAGGGCGCATACGGGGAGGACATCGACATAGACCTCTACGAGACCGGATCCAGGGACGTCGACCAGATCGAGGACCTCGAGAGCTCCGAGTACAAGAAGTACATGGAGAACGTGGGCGTCGTCGCCGACGAGATGAACCGCTCCGGAACCCTCATGTTCATCGACAACGGCATGAGCCACTGCCACGCGCAGGAGCAGGAGGGCCTCGAGATGATGAGCGTCCGCGAGGCACTCGAGAAGCACGACGGACTCAAGGACTACTTCTGGACCGCCGTCGACCCCACCAAGGACAAGTACACCGCCACCAGCTACCTCGACGATGCGGACGGTTACTTCATCCGCGTCAAGGCGGGACACCACGTCAAGAACCCCGTGCAGACCTGCATGCTCATCAACCAGAACAAGAGCGCGCAGAAGCTCCACAACATCATCATCGTCGAGGACGGCGCGTCCCTCGAGATGATCACCGGATGCTCCACCGCACACCACGCCGGCGACTCCATCCACGTCGGGGTCTCCGAGATATTCGTCGGGGACAACGCCAACCTGACCTTCTCCATGATCCACAGCTGGGGCAAGCAGACCGGCGTCCGCCCCAGGACCGTGTGCAACGTGGGCAAGAACTCCAACTACACGAACAACTACGTCATCCTCAACCCCGTGGGCAGCCTCCAGAGCTTCCCTGTCGCCAACCTCGGCGAGGGTTCCTCCGCCACCTACAACACCATGTGCATCGCACACGAGGGGTCGGAGATCGACACCGGCGGACTCGTCAACCTCAACGGCAAGGGCGCCAGGTCCGAGATCATGAGCAGGAGCATCTCCATGGGCGGTAAGATGTGCGCCCGTGGAAGGCTCGTCGCCAACGCACCCCAGGTCAAGGCGCACCTCGAGTGCAGGAGCATCATCCTGAAGGACGGCGGCTCCACACTCGCCATCCCCGAGCTGGAGGCGCACGTGGCCGACGTCGAGATGACCCACGAGGCAGCAGTCGGGAAGATCGCGAGGGACCAGATCGAGTACCTCATGTCAAGGGGACTCGACGAGGACCAGGCCATCAGCATGATCGTCAGGGGATTCCTCTCCGGAAGCATCAACGGTCTGCCCCCCGCGCTCCAGAAGGAGCTCGACGAGGCCATCGAGCAGGCCAACCTCGGCGACTGATGACATCCATACCCGGTGGGGGACCACCGGGCCAAACCACAATCAAACGACTTCCACCACACGTCTCCAAACGGATTATAATCTACTGTTGGATTTATTTAGAGTTGTTAATTATTATAATAAACTAACAAAATATATCTATGTTTTAAATATACCTTTTTCAATACCAGCGTATTAACATCTATTTTTATGATAATATTTTATCATAATGAGGTCCATATATTGATGAACGGTGATGTGAGTGAGGGATTACAGCAGGTTCAGAGTGGCGGGATACCCTGTCAGACACAAGGCGAAGATGCCCTTCAGACCCATGCTTATTCTGGATCTGGACTCCAGGTCGATGATGTCCGAGATATACCGCATGGACCGTGAACTCGGAGAGTTCCTGTTGTCTGCGGATGATTACAGGGAACTCGTCGAAGATGCATACGCATCCAACATCCATTGGTCAACGAAAATCGAGGGGAACAGGTTGACGTTCGAGGAGGTGAGGGAACTGACCGAACTGTACTCGTCGGGAACGCTCCACAAATCATCCAACGGTCCGAAACAGGAGATCCTCAACCACCTGTTCCAGATGTTCTCTAATCGTTTCTCCCTTCCATGGACCGTTGAAACCGTGAAAGAGGTGCACAGCATCCTGCTGAAAGATGTCGGGGATTTAGAACCAGGGATTATCAGAACGAAGGATGTGTCCGTCAAAGGCACCGATGGGATGGAATATTTCATTGCCTGTCCTAATGAACACGTATCCACGGAACTGGAATCCCTGATCGAATGGGCGAACACCTCCCCGTATCCACCAGTGATTGCATCGACATTGTTCTTCCATGAATTCGAAAGCATACACCCATTCATAAACGGGAACGGTCGTACGGGAAGGACATTGTTCCAGATGCTACTGCAGGAATACGGTCTGCCCAACTGCCATCTATGTAAATTCGAAGAAAGGCTGTTATCGAACAAAGAGACGTACTACGACCTTCTGGCGTTCACCGATTCGACGGAGATCTACACTCAACTGGTATCCTATGTGATAGATTCCCTGTACGAGGCATACGTGGAGGCTGTGGACCTGTTCGGATCCCGCGACCGTCTGGCACACTACGATGAGAATCTGAAATCATTGGCTCGGAAAGCCCGTTCTAAGAAGATATTCACACTATCCGAGGCTTGCGAGTGGTCCAATGCAAGTGAACAGAGCATCAGATCCCAGCTAAATGTCCTTGTAGACGATGGTGTATTGAGAAAGGAGGGCAAGACCAGGGCGATGCGTTACGTGTTCGACGATCCCTTCGATAGTCTGCGTCCGATGATCGAGGATTTGGAAAAACCCTGCAACACATGACATGCATCTCCGACACCTCTCGAACAAGGGGGTCATACAGCGAACCGCTATTGACATTGTAGTAATTTATGCTATGTGAATACATTTTTTAATGATAAAAAGTGTCATCATATAACATTAAATACAAAAATACCGATCAGACAACATGCAGAGGAAGATCTACTCCCGCATGATGGAATGGAAGGGACAGGAAGACAGGAAGCCGCTGATGATCCTGGGTCCCAGACAGGTCGGCAAGACCTATTCCACCTTGATGTTCGCGAGGGAGAACTTCCCCAACCATGTGATGTTCAACTTCCAGGAATCATGCGATCTCCACAGGATATTCGAAGGGGACCTGAATCCAGACAGACTCGTGAGGGAGCTCTCCGCGTACTCCCAGGAGACGATAACGGAGGACACCCTCATCGTTTTCGATGAAATCCAGGAATGCAACCGTGCGATCACCTCCCTCAAGTACTTCAGGGAGAACATGCCGGAACAACCGATAATCACGACGGGGAGTCCTCTGGGCCTCGTAGCAGGGCCTGCGGATGAAGGAGGGGATGTCGATGCAGGTGCCGACGACGGTCGGAAGCGTTCGTTCCCCGTAGGGAAGGTCGAACAGATCCAGATGCACCCCATGGACCTGGAGGAATACGCTTGGGCGACCGGTAAGAGGGGCCTGACGGACTCCATACGCGACCATTTCGCGGACATGTCGGAGATGCCCCTCCACGATTCCGCCCTGGAACTGTACAGGGAGTACCTGGCGGTCGGAGGGATGCCGGAGGCCGTCTCATCCTTCGTGAGGACATGTGATCCAGGGATCATGGTCTCCGTTCAGAGGGGCCTGAACGACAGTCTGGTCGGGAACATATCCAAACATGCGGGTTCGTCCGATACGGTGGTCAGGACCATGCGCACATGGAACAGCATGGTCTCCCAGCTGATGAAGGACAATCTGAAATTCCAATACAACAAGATATCCAAGGGAGGTCGCTCATCCCAGTATTCCGTATCCGTCGATTGGCTGGTCGCCGCGAGGATGGTGAACCGCGTCGACATGGTGACTGAACCGTCCTCCCCCCTGTCGGGATTCACCGACAACTCGTCGTTCAGGCTGTTCATGGCGGACACCGGGCTGCTGTGCTCCAAAGCGGAGGTCCCCTTCAAAGCCGTGGTATCGGGAAAGGCGGGGGACAGGTTCAGAGGCGTGATGGCCGAGAACTACGTGTCCCAGTCCCTGACGGCTAACGGCATCAGCGCCTACTACTGGAACCCGGACCAGAACACGGGGGTGGACTTCGTGATACAGGATTCCGATGGGGAGGTGGTGCCGATAGAGGTGAAGTCAGGAGGCCGCACCGACTCCAGGAGCCTGTCGAAGCTACGCAGGAAGTACTCGCCCAGAGCGAGCATAAGACTGTCCTCCAAGAACTTCGGATACGAGGACGGACTCTACAGCATACCCCTGTATGCGGCTTTCTGCATAGATGATGGATGGGCGAAGATGGTCGGAGACGGTGATTGACAGGGTGCAGGCCCTCCGGTGGACGGTTCCCGATCCGGTGTGATGGGTTTTGAGAACCGGACGGGGTCTCCCCCGCCCGGGGGCGTCAGCCCTTGTAGTACATCATGGCGTTGCAGATGGTCGCCGCGATGTTGGATCCCCCCTTGCGTCCGCGGGGGACGATGTAGGGGACGTCGCGCTCCATGATGAGCTCCTTGGACTCCACGACGTTCACGAATCCCACGGGTGCGCCGATGACCAGTGCGGGTTTGACCTCGCCCGCGTCGATCATCTCGGCGATCCTCACGAGGGCGGTGGGGGCGTTTCCGATCGCGAATATGATCGGGCGTCCCGCCGCGACCTCGACACCCTTCTCCATCGCGACGGTGGCACGGGTGCAGCCGCGCTCCTTCGCCGCGGCGGCGACGTCCTCGTCGCTGATGAAGCAGTGGACCTCCCCGCCGTACTCCGCGAGCCTGGTCTTGTTGATGCCGGCCGCGGCCATCTTGGTGTCCGTGATGATCACGGGGCCGTTCCTGATGGCCTCGACACCGATGTTCTCGGCGTTCTCCGAGAAGCACAGGTTGTCGGCGTAGTCGAAGTCCGCGGAGGTGTGGATGCACCTCTTCACGATGGAGAACCGGGGTTCGGGCCATGTCCTGCCCCCGAGTTCGGAGACGATCGTCTCCATGCTCTTCTTCTCGATCTCGTCCGGTTTGACAATCTGTATCGCCATTCACTCTCCTCCTACCTTGTATCCCCTGGGGGTGATCATGCGTCCGTTGGACTCGTACGTCTGCGAGTTGCCGATGATCACGATGGTGAACATGTCCACGTCGTCGGGGTCCATGCCGCCGAGCGTGGTGACCTTGGACCACTCGCCCTCCCTGCCGGCGTCCCTGACTATACCCACGGGGGTGTCCGGGGAGCGGTACTTCAGGAGGATGTTGCGTGCCTGGTCCAGGTACGTGGTCCTGGTCTTGCTCTTGGGGTTGTAGAGGCACACGATCATGTCGCCTTGTCCCGCGCAGTCGACGCGCTTCATGATGAGGTCCAGGGGGGTCATCAGGTCGGAGAGGCTGATGATCGCCAGGTCGTGCATCAGGGGTGCGCCTAGTACGGACGCGGCCGTGGAGGCGGCGGTCATGCCGGGGACGGTGTCGATGTCGATGTCCGCACCCATCTCCTCCGCGAGCTGGTAGATGATGCCGGCCATCCCGTAGATTCCGGAGTCACCGCTGGAGATCATGGCGACGTCCCTGCCGGAGATCGCGTCCTCGATCGCCATCCTGCAGCGCTCGACCTCCCTCATCATGCCGGTGGCCTTGTACTCCTTGTCCGGGAAGTACGGTTTGACCATGTTCACGTACGCTGTGTAACCTGTGACGACATCGGCGTTCTGGATGACCTCCGCCGCCTTGAACGTCATGTGCTCCTTGCCGCCGGGTCCGAATCCGACGACGTGCAGTCTTCCCCTCACCGGATCACTCCTCCGCCTGGCGGAACTCCGTCGTGAAGTGCTTGTCGTACAGCTTTGACAGCTCGTACTCGTCACCGAGGAAGTCCCCGACGACGGTGAGGGCGGTCTTGGTGATGCCGGCCTCCTTGACCTTCGCCGCGATGTCCGCGATGGTTCCGGTGACGATCTTCTGGTCGGGCCAGGTCGCCTTGTACACGACCGCCACGGGCGTGGTGGGCTCGTATCCGCCCTCCATGAGCTGCGCGGTCATCTCGTCCATGAACCCTATCGAGAGGAATATGATCATGGTGGCGTGGTGCCTCGCCAGGTCCACGAGCTTCTCGCCCGGGGGCATGGGGGTCCTGCCCTCCATCCTGGTGCAGATGACGGTCTGGCTCTTGCCGGGGAGGGTGTACTCCTTGTTGAGGACCGCGGCGGTAGCGAGGAAGGAGCTGACCCCGGGGACGACCTCGTAGGTGATGCCGAGCTTGTCGAGCCTGTCCATCTGCTCCCTGTGGGCGC
>JAZODL010000112.1:0-2816 GCA_045596945.1 Candidatus Methanomethylophilaceae archaeon
TGCGAGGGTGGTGCTCTCCGTCTCGGACAACCCGGACAGGAGGACACGCTGCGACCTGGTCGCCGCCTACAAGGGCGACATGCTCGTTAACATAGACTCCCAGGCGCCGAACGCCGCCTTCGGGGAGTACATCCGCACCTCCGGCATCTTCGGTCCGGACCCCGTGGTCCGTCCGGAGCACACCCACGGAGACTCCCGCTTCGACTTCTACATCGAATCCGGTGAAAGGCGCATCCTGGTGGAGGTGAAGGGGGTGACGCTGGAGTTCGACGGCGTCTGCATGTTCCCCGACGCGCCCACCGAGAGGGGCCTCAAGCACCTCCGCGGACTGCGCAGGTGCCTGGACGAGGGTTACGAGGCGTACGTCGTCCTCATCGTGCAGATGAAGGGGATGAGGGTCTTCGAACCCAACTACGCCACCCACAGGGAATTCGGGGAGGTCCTGGAGGAGGTCGTGGACGCGGGAGTCCGGCTCGTGGTCCTCGACTGCATCGTGGAGGAGGACTCGATGGTGGTGGACTCCCGCATCCCGTACCGCTTTCACTCGTAATCCCTGCTCTCCGTGTGCGCCCCGATGGGGTCCTCCTCCTCGAGCCTCTTGATGAGCCTGAGGTAGGTGGAGACGGCGGCCTCCTGGTCGTTGATCATCTGGTGGACCAGGTGCACGTTCTTCATCATGGGTGCGGCGTCGATGAACCTGGCATCGTCCGGTTCCTCGCGGATCATGGCGACGACCATGGTCCTCAGGGACTTGGTCCCGGACCTGCCGTCCTCGTAGCCGAGCACCGCGTCCAGGGCGGCCTCGCCGTAGGATGTGGCGCTTATGTAGTTCATGACCGCCTCGGCGATCTCGGGGTAGTTGGTGAAGTCCACGCCCTCGACCATCTTCTCGAAGTCGGCCCTGAGCCTGGACTGGAAGTGGGCGTACCTCCTGATCTTGGAGATCCCCACGTCCGAGACCAGCTCGGACGGGCCGTACATGTCCCTCATGTCCTGTATGGTGAACTCGGAGTCGACCTGGAACTTCTTCACGGTCTTCCCGTTGGGGGTGACGACCATGTTCTTCCTGACCAGGTACATGTCGATGTCAGGGGTGATGATCCTGTTGTAACGGAGGATCATCCTCGCCTCGTCGCGCTTCCTCCGACCCTCCTTGCCGCTGGTGACGATGGTGTCCAGGAAGGCCACGACGAACACGAGCGCGATGGTGTTGCAGAACACGTTGTTGACATAGTCGCCGAGGGCCCATACGTCGCCGAGGGCGAGGGCCACCAGGAACATGGCGAGGCTCATCACCAGGATGACGATGATGGACACCACCACGGTGGAGATCCCGTGGCCCTTCTCGACGTTGGAGGCCCTGACCTTGCCGAAGGTGGGGTCGAGGCCCTTATCACTCAGGATGGGTATGTTCCCGATGCGGAGCCTCATATCCCGCATCTCTCCCTCAGGGTGTCGCGTATGCGCTCCTGGGTCTCGACCGCGGGACATGTGGTGTTCACCATGAACACCTCGCAGCGGGACAGGTACTCCCTGAAGAACTCGGTGCGCCTGGCCATGCGGCGCTCGTCCCTGACCAGCTGGTGCGGGTTGCAGAAGTCGTTGGCGACCAGGTACCCCAGGGCCTCCTCCGTCTCCAGGCGGCGGACTATCTCCGGGTCGGAGGCGTCCCTCTTCAGGAGCATGACGTACCTCATCGAGGTCCTGTCTATCACGGACCCCTCGCCGGTGACCCAGCGGACGTTGCCGATGCCGCGTCCCCTGTTGTCGAAGCGGACGCCGGTGACCAGGGGCCTGTACTCCTCCCAGACGTCGCCGATGTCGGCGTCGATGTAACAGTTCCTCTCAGAGCCGAGTATGGTGGGCCTCCCGTCGCTCAGGCTCACGAAGTACCAGTCGTCGGATATCAGGTGGGAGTGCTCCATCCTCAGGAGTCCCCAGGACTGGGTGGTCTTCCCGGTCTTGGAAGGCGCGATGAGCGTGACCCCCCTGCCGTCCAGGTCCAGTGCGGCGCCGTGGACGGAGAATATCCCGTGGGAGTCCTCCAGTATGTTGCCGGACAGGCCGAGCGCTATGCTCTTCACCCATCCGTAGTAGTCGAAGTTGAACAGGAACACCGTGTAGGTGGCCAGATCGTACTCCACGTGCAGGTCGCAGTCCCCGTCATCCAGGCAGTATATCCTGGCATGGGCCCTGACCCCGTCGGACATCTGGTAGAAGTTGTCCCTCCACATGTCCGCGTGCTCCCTGTTCGCGGTGAGGAGCTCCACGCAGACCCCGTTGATGTCCGCCTTGGAGCTGTGGTAGTTGATGTGGGCGCAGCGCTCCCTGAGCTCGTCCGCCCTCTCGGGATCTGTGTAGGTTACCCTGTATGACATTCTCTCCCCGGTGCGTCATCGTGTTGCTGGTTCTAAAGGTTCCTGCCACCGTTTATCTCCCCGTGGGACGATAGGGGGTGCATGAGCGGGTACAGGACCGTAGAGGTGGACACCGGTAGGACGAGCATGACGGACATCACGGACAGGGTCCGGGACATCGTGTCGGACAGCGGTGTGAGGGACGGGATCTGCGTGGTGTTCAGCATGCACACCACCGCGGGGATCACCATAAACGAGAACGCTGACCCCGATGTGCAGACGGACATGCTGCACGGGTTGGACATGGCATTCCCGGACCGTCCGGAGTTCAGGCACATGGAGGGGAACTCCCATGCGCATCTGCGCACGTCCTGCGTGGGACCGTCCGTGACGGTCGTAGTGTCGGACGGGGAGCTGGTGCTGGGCACGTGGCAGGGGATATACCTGTGCGAGTTCGAC
>JAZODL010000113.1:0-4166 GCA_045596945.1 Candidatus Methanomethylophilaceae archaeon
CGTCGTTGTCCCTCTTCGGAACGGAGCCCCACCAGGAACCGATCCTCTCACAGGGGTAGCTGTGCATGACGAGGTCCCTGCAGTAGGCTTCGAACCCACGACTGAGATACCGGGACACTGCACCCCTGGATTCACCGGGCACCATGGAACGGCACCTGCGCACCACCGAGAAATGGAACGACACCGCCCTATCCGACACCGCGTACCTGCGGTATCTGCGGGCCTCCGGCACCGACCCGTACCTCCGCAGCACGCCGATGCCCGTCAACGCCTCCAGGCACCGGGTCAGCCTGCGGTCCCCCATGCCCGTGTCCTCCATCATCGCACGGCGCGTGTCGTGACCGGATGACACGGAGTCCAAGATGCGGAACGCATCATCCGACACCCTCCCCAGTTCCGCGGACAGGTTCCCCTCGATGCTCTCCGCGAACCACGGGTCTCCACCGGTCACCATCCTCCCCAGGACCTCCGCGTACGGCATGTCACCGATCCTGCGGTGGTGCTCCGGCACCCCTCCCAGGACGAGGTACAGCCTCAGGAGGTCCGCATCGGCGAGGGATGGGTGGAAAGCCCTCGTCTCCGACACGGACAGTGGCCCCAGCTCCACGAGGAACGGGAACCTCTCGTACAGCGGCCTGTGTCTGTTGAGGATCTGGTCCCTCATGAACGGGACCGGCGAACCGCAGATCACGAACATCGAGTCGGTGTCGGAGCGGATCATGTCCACCAGGTACTGGAGCATAGATGCCGCACAGTCCCGGTCGTCGAGGATGCTCTGCACCTCGTCGAAGACCACGAGTGCCCTCTCCGCCATGCACAGGTCCAGCACCGACGACAAGGAGGCGTACAGGGTGTCCCCCTGGACGGGGATGCCCGTCAGTCCGGCGATACACCCCCTGAGGATGCCGATGTTGGCCTCCTAGGACTGCCCGGTGAAACGGACGAAGAGCGTCCTCCTGCCCTCGGAGAACCTCCTGAGCAGCGATGTCTTCCCGATGCCGCGGCGCCCGTACACGGCGCATGTCCTGATCCGCTCCCTGTGATAGATGTCGTCCAGCAGCGACAGCTCCCGTTCACGACCTGTGAAGGACTCCATGTCATGTGGATGACATCATGCGATTTACATTATCGTCCGTGTATGTGTGCCGTGACGGACCCCCGGGACACGGCCCCCCGTCCGCCCACCTACATTCAAATACGTTGACCGCTACCGCTGGCCGGGACCGTTCGGGTCCCCGGTACACGGTGCGTCACATGGCAACATTCAGCGAACTCTGCATAGGCAAAAGGCTCTGCGCTGCGATCTCGGACATGGGTTGGACGGAACCCACGCCCATCCAGGTCCGCTCGGTCCCCGAGGGGATGGCGGGCAGGGACCTCTTCGGACAGGCCCAGACCGGCACAGGGAAGACCGGCGCCTACGCGATGATCGCACTCGGCAGGACCCGTGCGGGCTCCAGGACGCCGACCACCGTGGTCATGACCCCCACCAGGGAGCTGGCCGACCAGGTCTCCAAGGAGATGCGCGCGCTGTCCTCCCACACGAGGCACAGGGTCGTGGCCGTGTACGGCGGCGCCAGCATATCCGACCAGGTGCAGAGGCTGGAGGAGGGGTGCGACGTGGTCGTCGGCACACCGGGCAGGATCCTGGACCTCCACGGCCGCGGCGTCCTCGTCTTCGACGCCGTGAGGGAGCTCGTCCTCGACGAGGCGGACCGGATGCTGGACATGGGCTTCATGGAGGACATGGAGACCATCATATCCCTCACACCCGAGAGCCGCCAGACGCTGCTGTACTCGGCCACGCTCTCCGAGGAGGTCCGCGGCATCGCCGGCAGGTCCATGAGGGACCCCGTCGAGGTGTCCGTCTCCCGCGACGACGTGGTGTCCGACCTGGTCAGGCAGTACTACGTCGAGGTCAAGAGGAACGGCAAGATGGACGTCCTCAGGGACATCATGGCCAACGGGGACCCGAAGATAGTCATATTCTGCTCCACCAAGAAGATGGTGGACGACCTCTACGAGGGTTTCAGCGCCGAGGGCATGAGGGTCGGCGCCCTCCACGGCGACCTCCCGCAGTTCAGGAGGGACAAGACCATCCGCGCCTTCAGGGACGACAGGATGAACGTGCTCATCGCAACGGACGTCGCCGCCAGGGGACTGGACATCGACAACATAGAGTGCGTCGTCAACTACGACGCGCCCCTGGACCCGGAGACCTACACCCACCGCATCGGACGTGCCGGGAGGGCCGGCAGGACCGGGGTGGCCGTGACCTTCGTCACGCCCATGGAGGACAGGAGGATCCCCTCCTACGAGGCCTACATGGGAAGGGAGGTGGAGAGGGTCACCAGGAGGCAGGTGCAGAACCTGGAGATCTCCAACCCGGAACTGAAGGCCATCACGAGGGAGAGGAGGAGGGAGAGGCGGAGGATCGAGTCCTCCAAGCCGAAGGTGAGGGCGGTCATCCCCAAGGAGAAGCCCGCTCCCCCGACGGACGTCACGGTGCTGTCCCTGGACATCGGGAAGTCCTCCGATATCGACCGCACCACGCTCTCGTCCTATGTCGTGTCCTGCTCCGGCATCGGGGAGGGCGACATCGGACGCATCGGCATGGGATCCGACTCCTCGTTCGTCGAGGTCTCCTCGGACAGGGCGGCGGACGTCATCAGGGCGATCAACTCCACCAGACTCAAGGGGAAGAGGGTCAGGGCGGACTACGCACCCGAGAAGAGGAAGTGCAGGGACAAGCTGAAGGACAGGGTCTGACATACTGCACGCACGGTGTCCCCTTCAAATACGGTGGAGGGACACGGACCCGCGATAGCATGGATGGGACATCCGGATACACACTGATGCACGGGGACGTCGAGGCGGCCGGGATGAGTCTCCACGACGACACGGGAACGATCCACGAAATCGGCAACGTCTCGGATCCGGCACGTCTGCCGGTGGGCGTCGTCCGCGATGGGATGATCGACGGGGGATCCCTCAGACGCTGGTGGAGGAGACGTTCCATCCCGACCGGCCGTACCGTTAGGATGAACCGCACCGGCCCCTCCCCAGTCACATATTTAAATAGCCATTATATACGCTCCCGCGTAAAGGGAAATTCGTCCGTGTGAAGTCGCGGACCGCAGTTTCAGATCAGTGATTGAAATGATCTCCAAATTCACAGATATCGGCATACCCGAAGATGTTGCTAGGGCCATGGACGACATGGGATGGGACGAACCCACCCCCATCCAGGTCGCATCCGTCCCCGTGGGACTCAGGGGTGTCGACATGTTCGCACAGGCCCAGACCGGTACCGGCAAGACCGGTGCCTACGGCTCCATCATCCTCGGTACCATCCCCTCCGGCGAGAGGGTCCCCTCCGCGATCGTCCTCGTCCCCACCAGGGAGCTGGCCAACCAGGTCGCCGGGGAGCTCACCAAGCTCTCCAAGTACTCCGGACACGTCTCCACGCCCATCTACGGCGGAGCGAGCATCGAGGGTCAGATCAAGAAGCTCCAGGAGGGCTGCGACATCATCGCGGGAACCCCCGGACGCGTCAGGGACATGATCACCAGGGGCGTCCTGAACCTCTCCGAGATCAGGGCCATGGTCCTGGACGAGGCCGACAGGATGCTGGACATGGGTTTCGTGGAGGACATCGAGTTCATCCTGAAGGCCATGCCCTCCGAGAGGCACACCCTGCTGTTCTCCGCCACCATGCAGGAGAACGTCAAGCAGCTCGCCTTCGACTACATGAGGAACCCCAAGGAGATCTCCGTCTCCCAGGACGAGGTCGTCCTCGACCTGACCAAGCAGTACTACATCTCCGTCGGGAGGAGGAACAAGTCCTGGGCGCTCTGCAGGATCCTCGACATCGACGAGCCCAAGGCCATCATCTTCTGCCAGACCAAGAAGATGGTCGACGTCCTCGACGAGAGGCTCACCGGACTCGACTACAAGGTCGAGGCCATCCACGGCGACATGCCCCAGTCCAAGAGGGAGAAGGTCATCAAGGACTTCAAGAACGACGTGACCGACGTCCTCATCGCCACCGACGTGGCCGCCAGGGGACTGGACATCGACGACATCAGCTACGTCATCAACTACGACATGCCCGACGACATCGACACCTAAAGTCGGAGGCCAAGCGGTCTTAGGAAGACAAGTTA
>JAZODL010000114.1:0-1866 GCA_045596945.1 Candidatus Methanomethylophilaceae archaeon
GGAGATCGACGAGATCATCAGGTCCATCGACGCGGGGAAGATGTGAGATGGCGGGATTCTACAAGATAGCGGTCAACGTACCCGGGGAGCACCTGGAGGCGCTCATGGACTCCGTCACCGGGGCCATCCGTCCGATGTACCCTGGTTACGACCGCACGTTCAACTACTGGCCGGTCACCGGCACGTGGAGGTCCCTCCCGGGATCGCACCCCTACGACGGTTCCATCGGGGAGGTCACCGTCGCCGGAGAGGTGCGTCTGGAGTTCGCCGTGTCCGAGGTGGACCTCGGGGCGGCCATCGCCGCGATCCTCGCGGTCCATCCCTACGAGGAGCCCGCCATCGACGTGCTGCCGATGGTGGGTTGGAGGGACGTCATTCCTTCGGACGGTACATGAAGAGGTTATCGAAGGACTTCTGCAGCCTATGGATTCTCAGACTCTGCTTCCTGTACTGGAGCTCGTCCGCATCCAGGATGCCCATCTCGACGAACGCGTCCAGGGCCTCGTAGGCCCCGTCGTAATCGCTCTCGACACCGACCATGATGTCGATGAGCCTGTTGCGGCACACGATCGTCTTGGGGAGTGCACCGCCGTTGTCCGCGAGGAAGCGGTCCCTGATCACGGGGAAGATGTCGAGGTTGTCGCAGCATGCGACCTTCGCATCCTCGTACCTGTCGGCACCGAACAGACCGTCGATGTACCCCTCGCGGACCCTGAAGCCGTCGTAGGGGTCCAGATCGAGGGACAGTGCGTACTCGCCGGCGGTGACCGAGAGCCCGTAGTTGCCGTCCTCCTGTGAACGGGCCATGAGCTGCGTGAGGAACGCCTGGGGGGAGGATGCGTCTATGCCCGCGAGGTACCTCCTCATCTTCACCCTGGTGGGGTCGTTAAGTCCGGAATACCATTCGCCGAGTCCCGCTGCCGAGACCTCCTGGGGGATCTCACCCTGTGCCATGTACCTCGTATCCCGCAATGGATACAAAAATCATTCCCGACGCATCGTTACAAGGCAGTCCACCGCATGCGGTTTGTCGCAGCAGAGCATCTCCGCGGTCCACACTACCCTCCTCTCGAAGTCGGCGCACCTCTCGAAGCAGTTCCTGGAGCAGTAGCGGCAGTTGTAGTCGCGACAGGGGACGGCCACCATGGACAGTTCCACCGCATCCCCGAACCTGCGCTCGAGGGCCTCCTCCAGTTCCGAGACCTCCATCCCCAGGTCCGAGACCTGCATGTTGCGCGGGAGGACGACGTGGACGTCGATGTGCATGCGGGGCCCGTACTTCAGGAGGCGCAGGTCGTAGACGTCTATCCAGTCATCGTGCCTGTACTCGTTGATGGCGTCGGTCACATCGGACACGAGCCCGAAATCCGCACGGTCCATCGCATCGTCGACGCACTGCCTCATGACCCTCAGACCCGTGACCATGATTATCGCCCCGAACACGACCGCTATGGAGGAATCCAACCAGCGGGCGTCGTACCCCATGTGCATGGCGACGTAGACGACCGCCAGACCGATGAGGATGCCCACGGACGAGTAGGTGTCGGAGCACAGGTGCCTGCCGCTGGCCTCGAGGGCGGGGGACCTGCTCCTCCGGCCGCGGGCTATGGCCATCCTGCCGACGGCGTAGTTCGCGAGCGCGGAGAGCGCCACGAGGACCAGACCGACGTCCAGGTCCGTGATCTCCCCCGGTTCGAAGAAGGAACGCACCGACTCGATGACGATGAGGGCACCGGCCACCACTATGAGGACGCCCTCGATCGTGGCCGACACGATCTCGACCTTGCCGTGTCCGAACGGATGGGAACGGTCCGCGGGCTGCGCGGAGAGGTAGAGTGCGAAGAGGCCGACGAACGCCGCCACCAC
>JAZODL010000115.1:0-10655 GCA_045596945.1 Candidatus Methanomethylophilaceae archaeon
CAGGGGAGGGATCGTCGCGGCAGAGGGCCTGATGGTCGCCCGTTCCCTGATGTACACGTCCGTCTACTTCCACGAGACCGTCAGGGTGGCCCAGAGGATGCTGACGAAGGCCGTGGCCGACTCCGGACTGGACCTGTCCGAGATGTACCTGTGGACGGACCACGACCTCATCGGCGGGCTGATCTCGTCCGGCGGCAGGTCCGCACGGACCATGTGCCGTCTGCTGAACCGCGACATAGACAAGAAGGCGTTCGTGGTCTACGGCGAGGATGTGGACGACGAGGCGTCCGCCCGCCTGTCGGAGTACGCCGGGGGCGGGAGGGACACACTGGAATGCGAGATCGCGGACGCCGCTGGCGTGGACGTCTACGATGTCGGGGTGGAGATAACGCCCCGTTCCAACATACACTCGAACCTCAGGATAGGCAAGACCGACGTGGCCGTGTCCGACGATGAGGGCAGGGTCAGGTCCATAACGCGCTTCTCATCCGTGGCGCGCTCGCTCCAGTCCAGGAACCCGTACGGATGGGTGCTGCTCGTCTCGTCACCGGCTGGATCCCGTGACGCCGTCGGCAGGGCGGCGCGCAGGGTGCTCGGGCTTTAACCCTTTATGACCCCGATGGGGGTGAGCTTCGCCACCTTGGCGGTGAGTCCCGCATCGCAGACGACCTTGATGACCTCGTCCACGTCCTTGTACGCGTCGGGCGCCTCCTCGAGGACACCCTCCCTGGAGCCGTTGCGCAGGTAGATGTCCCTGGCGGCCATCTGGTCCATGACACCTTCGACCGAGAGCGTGTCGATCGCGGCCTTCCTGGACATCTTCCTGCCGGCACCGTGGCACGACGATCCGAACGTCTGCTCCATGGACCCCTTCCTCCCGGCCAGGACGTACGTGCCGACGCTCATGTCGCCGGGTATGATGACGGGCTGTCCGACATCCCTGTAGCGCATGGTGATCTCGGGTCTCCCCGGGGCGAATGCGCGGGTTGCACCCTTCCTGTGGACGAGGACGTCCTCGTGGTGGCGGTCGATGTCGTGGCGCTCCTTCTTGGCGATGTTGTGGGCGACGTCGTAGACGACGTCCATGCCCATGTTCTCCGCGGAGTCGCCGAGGATCTTCTCGAAGGACTCCCTGGCCCAGTGCGTGATCATCTGCCTGTTGGCCCAGGCGTAGTTGGCCCCGCAGCACATGGCCCTGTAGTAGTCATCGCCGAGTTTGGAGTCCAACGGGGCGCATGCGAGCTGCCTGTCCGGGAGGGACACGGAGTTCTTCTTCACGTAGCGCTCCATCTCCTGGAGGTAGTCCGTGGCGATCTGGTGGCCGCATCCCCTGGATCCGCAGTGCACGGTGATGGTGACGGTGCCCTCCCTGAGTCCGAAGACCTTCGCCGTCGCCTCGTCGAAGATGTTCTCGACGACGTCCAGCTCGAGGAAGTGGTTCCCGGAACCAAGCGATCCCAGCTGGGGGAGTCCCCTCTTGCGCGCCTTGTCGCTGACGGTGGTTATGTCGGCGTCCTCCATGTGGCCGCCCTCTTCGGTGACCTCCAGGTCGCGCTCCCAGCCGTAGCCGTTCTCCACGGCCCATTCGGATCCCCTCTCGAGGATGTCGTCGAGCTCCTTGTAGCCGACCTTGGTGAGGCCCTTGGATCCGAGGCCGGACGGGACGTTGTTGTACAGTTCGTCGACGAGGGCGTCCTTGAGTCCGCCTATATCGTCCACGGTGAGGTCGGTCTTGATGAGGCGGACCCCGCAGTTGATGTCGAACCCTATCCCGCCGGGGGAGATGGAGCCGCTGCCCTCGTCGACCGCGGCGACCCCTCCGATGGGGAACCCGTACCCCCAGTGGATGTCGGGCATGGCCATGGAGCTCCCCACGATCCCGGGGAGGCACGCCACGTTGGCGGCCTGCTGGGGTGCGTTGTCGGAGCGTATCTGGGAGATCATGTCCTCGCTGGCGTAGATGACCGCGTTGGTCCTCATCCCAGCGGATTCGTCCATGGGGATCTCCCATCTGTTGTCGTCGATCCTGTTGAGGGTGCCTTTCCAAGCCATGATGACCACCAGTAGTGAGATAATGATGAAGAGAAAGGGCCGGGACCGAGATTTGAACCCGAGTCAAGGGATCCACAGTCCCCTAGGATAACCAAGCTACCCTATCCCGGCCATGATGTAAGCCGGTCTATTGTATTCCCTTAGATAAACGTTTGTATCATCGCCGGGGTCCGGGGGCGACATGCCCGGGGTTTACTGTCCCCCATCGTCCATTAAGTGCGGTCACGGACAAGTGGACGGATATATGTCCGATTGCGAGCAATACCGTTAAAAGAAACATGTTTTACGGTACATCATGGCAAAGAGAGATCTGATCTCCGTTATAGACATGCAGGACAAGTGGCCGGAGCTGGTCGATCTCGCGATCAGGCTCAAGGCCGAGCGCGGGAACCACGGCGACCCCCTCAAGGGGAAGACGCTCGCCATGATATTCGAGAAGCCCAGCACCAGGACGAGGATCTCGTTCGACGTCGCCATCACCGAGCTCGGCGGACACGCGCTCTACATCGACGAGTCCAAGATGCAGATGGGTGTCCACAGCGAGACTGTCGAGGACACGGCACGTGTCATGAGCCGCTTCGTACACGGCATCATGTACAGGGCGTTCGACTACAAGATGATGGACAAGTTCGGGGAGTACGCATCGTGCCCCGTGATCAGCGGTCTGGACAACCTGGAGCACCCCTGTCAGGCGCTCGCCGACATGGTGACCATCAAGGAGAAGCTCGGAGGGTTCCGTGGCAAGAAGCTCGTCTACCTCGGTGACGGCAACAACGTGTGCAACTCCCTGCTCTACGCCTGCGCCATCATGGGTATCGACATGGTCGCATGCTGCCCCGCGGTGAGGATGCCCAATGCGGAGATCATGTGGAAGGCCACGAAGATCGCCGAGGCCAACGGATCCAAGATCATCGCGTCCCATGAGCCCGAGGAGGCGTGCGTGGATGCGGACGTCCTCTACACCGACACGTGGATCTCCATGGGTGACTCCACGTCCGAGGAGGATGCGATCAAGCTGTTCCAGGCGTACCAGATCAACAAGGAGCTCCTCTCCGTGGCCAAGCCCACGTGCATCGTGATGCACTGCCTCCCCGCCCACAGGGGCCAGGAGGTCACGGCCGAGGTCATGGACGGGCCCCAGAGCGTCGTCTTCGACCAGGCGGAGAACAGGCTCCATGCCCAGAAGGCCGTGCTGTACACCCTCATGAAGGACTGACGTCCCCTTAGAACGGGACGGTCCGGACCGGGCCGTCCCACCCCGTTTCTGTCAGAAGACCTGGGAGGACACGATGTCCTCCACGATGTCCAGGAACTCCTCCTTGGACTCCGGCGGGATCGTGGCGCCCGCGGCGACGCTGTGACCCCCTCCGAAACCGCCCACGAGCCCGGCGGCGGTCTTCATGACCTCCGACAGGTCGAGTCCCCTGGATGCGAGGTCCCTGTTCGCCCTGGCGGACACCTTGGTCCCGTCCTCGGCGTCCACGAACGCTATTATGGGTAGGTTGTGGCGGCACTCCGGTGTGTTCAACAGCATGCCGGCGACTATGCCGACGACCGTCTCCCTTATCTCGGAACCCGCGTCGAAGTACTGCAGGAACCTGCGTTCGCGCATGAGGTGGTTGTCCCTCACATAGGCCAGCGCCGTGGATATGTGGCGCCTGTGCTCGGCGCGGTTGCGGTCCGCCACGGCGAGTGCGGACGTGTCGCCCATACATATCCTCAACCCAGTTTCCGCATCATCGTAGCGACCGCACGAGTTGAGGACGGTGGCGTACTCCTTGGCGTCCCTGAGCCCTGTCCCGGACGGGAGCTTCGGGAGGGTGTACATCTCACCCAGCAGCCTGTCCCTCTGGTTGAACTCCACGAGCTCCAGGAGCCCGTCGGTGACCCTCGCCTTCTCATCGGGGGAGAGGTCGTTCCACACACGCCACCGCCCAACCTCCTTGAGAGGGACCATGAGCGAGTCGAGGAACGCGGTGCATCCGGACGGGTTGTCCGAGATCCCGGGGATGACGGGTTCGTTGCAGAACTGCAGGAACTGGGTCAGGGGGCGGGTCTCCCTGCCGAACAGGCGCAGGTCGTCCTCCACCAGCACGTCCCCGTTCACCTCGGCGTCCCTGAGTATCGTGCGGTTGAGTCCCACAAGGCGCGATTCGCTGGAGTCCTGGAAGTCCCCCACCGCACCGACGACCGCCAGGAAGGCGAGGTCCGTGTTGGACGGGTCCACGGTCTTGGAGAGCAGGTAGGTCATTCCGGCCCCGCACACCTCGTACGAGCCGTCCATGCCGTAGACGTGCGGGTTGAGGTGGTGGATGGAGGTGAAGCTGTCGAGGACCGTCTGGTCCCTCCTCCATCTGGGGTCGGGGACGTGGTGGTCGGTGACGATTATCCCGCTGCGTCCGAACTCCGACAGGTAGCCGCTGCCGAGGTCGCATATCCACACGGCGTCCTCCTCCGCGGAGTCGACCATCGAGACCGTGTCCTCGGTGATCTTCTTCTCGAACACCGTCCTGCGCGGGATGCCGAGCCTGTCCGCGGTGATGGACGCTATCGCACCGGCGGATATCCCGTCCGCATCTATGTGGGACACGATCAGGATGCTGCGGGATCCCCTGAGGGCGGCCGCCGCCTCGGAGAGGTCACGCTCCATGCGGCGGAGGTTACCACCTGTAGCCGGCATAACCGGTCACCATCCTGTCGTATATCGTGTCGGCTATGGTCTCCAGGTTGACCGTGTCCGCCCGGTTGTACTCCGTGAGTATGTCCAGGGCGTCCCTGTCCCCGTTGCGCACCCACTGCTTCCATAGGCGAACGGCCATCGCACCGTCCACATCCCCGATCTCCTCAGATCTGGCTATGCCGAGCTCCGCCTCGAGCGGCTTGAGCCCCCCGCGGAACCCGACCTTGCGGGATGCGAAGCGGAGGTCGAAGTGCGGCAGGTCCAGGTCCACCTCGGGGAAGCTGTTCCTGAGCACCGGGACGTCGAAGCAGCTCCCGTTGAAGCTCACGAGCATGCCGGCGCCTTCGAGCGCGTCGGCGAGCGCCCCGGGCGTGAGGTCTATGCCCTCGGTGAGGGTCACGGTGCGGTCGCTGCGGTGGACGGTGACGACGGTGACGAGGGCGTCCCTGCTGAGCCCGTCCGTCTCGATGTCCAGGTACGCCGCCCTGTCCCTGAAGCGCCTGTACATCCTCCAGTGCTCGCCGCGGGGGAGCATGTCGCCGAGGAGGCGGCACTCCCCGGAGTCGAGGAGTTCGGACGCCTGGGTCAGCACCGCGTCGCCGCGTTCCTTGAGGGATCTGCCTATGCATCCGATGGAGTCGGCCGAGACGAAGTCGTCCCAGGTGAGGACGCCCTCCTCCCAGAGGGCCATCTCCTTCTTGGCGCCGACCGAGGGGAGGATCTGGAATGTGTGCTCTATCATGACGGGGGGCGATCGTCAGGCGACATGAAAAAGAGAACGGTCCGGACACAGGTATATAGGGCGGGGGCCATCCCGGCACCATGAGGTCCGTGGAGGTCATGCCGGGTGTGAGGGTCACCAGCGACAGGTGCCTGGTCCTGGACGAGGGCCCCACCGTGGTCCTGGGGGACCTGCACCTCGGGTACGAGAGGGCGCTGGAGCAGGAGGGGATGTACATACCCAGGATCAACACGGAGTCCATCCGCGACGCCCTCAACGAGATCCTGTGCCGCTACGAACCGTCCCGGGTCGTCCTCCTGGGCGACGTCAAGCACGACTTTAAGAGGTCCAGCTTCGAGGAGAAGGCCGAGGTCCGCAGGATCATGACGCTGCTGTCCGAGGCCGCGGAGACAGTGGTGGTCAAGGGAAACCACGACAACTACCTGCAGAACATAGTGGCGGACATGGGGATGCTGGTGGTGGACCACGTGGACATGATGGGGTTCAGATTGGAGCACGGGCATGTGGACTCCGGGGTGCGTCCGGTGATCATCGGTCACGAGCACCCGTCCGTGAGGATACCCGGTTCCGTGGGAGGGGGGCTGAAGGTCCAGTGCTTCGTCCACGCCAGGGCGGACGGCGTGATAGTCCTGCCGCCGTTCAGTCCCTTCTCCTCCGGCAACGACCTCGTCCTGGACAGGGGGTGCGTGATGGCCCCGGCACTGAAGGCATCGGACTTCGCCAACGCGGACCTGTATGGGGTCACCGACATGGGCGTCATGAGGCTGGGGACGTTGCGCGACCTCAGCGACATCTCGATCTGATGCGTTTTCGACCGGATCATCGCCTTTTGGTCCCCCCAAATCCCGTGGACACCCGTCTTTAAGTAATAGTAAGCTATTCCGCACGCAAGGAGAAATTCAACATGACAATGACTCCCAGAGACAGAGTACTTGCAGCAATGAAGCAGGAATCCCTCGACAGGCCCCCTGTCGCAATCTTCACCCAGTCCTCCACCCTCGGACAGATGGAGAAGGTCGGCGCAGCATGGCCCGAGGCCCACAAGGACGCCGAGCTCATGGCAAAACTCGGAGCAGCACAGGCAGACGTCTTCGGATTCGAGTGCGTCAGGGCACCCTTCTGCCTTACCGCAGAGTCCGAGAGGCTCGGTGCAAAGGTCGCAGTCGAGAAGAAGGATGCTTCCCCCATGATCAAGACCCCCCCCTGCCACTTCGACCCCATGATGGGCGAGTACGACGACCCCTCCTCCCTCATGTCCCCCGAGGAGTTCATCGCAGGCGGAAGGCCCGGCGAGGCAATCAAGGCAATGGAGCTCCTCGCAAAGTCCCACGGCGAGAACTACGCAGTCGTCGCAGGAAACACCGGTCCCTTCACCCTCACCGGTAACCTCGTCAACACCGAGAACATGATCTTCGGTATGATGATGGCCCCCGAGGAGGTCGACAAGTGGGTCGACGCAATCAACCCCTATGTCACCACGTACACCAACGCACTCATGGACGCAGGAGCAGACATCGTCCAGTGTTCCGAGCCCTCTGGATCCACCGACATGCTCGCACCCGACATGTTTGAGGCAGCAGCAGGAAGGCACGTCAGGGTCTCCCTCAAGCCCAGGGCGGACAAGTACACCGTCCTCCACATCTGCGGAGACACCTTCCCCATCCTCGACCAGATGATCGGCACCGGTGTCACCGGAATCTCCATCGAGGAGAAGGTCGAGCCCGAGAAGGCAGCCGGAGCAGTCGGCGGAAAGACCGTCCTCGTCGGAAACGTCGGATCCGTCAGGCCTCTCTTCCAGGGAACCCCCGAGGAAGTCGACGCAGCCGCAAAGCGCTCCGCAGCAGCCGGCTTCAACGTCATCTCCTCCGGATGCGGTATCGCAGTGGCAACACCCGATGCCAACATGGAGGCCCTCGTTAAGGCAATCAAGTCCCTCGCATAAACGGGACGATTCACTTAACAAACATCTTCCCGGTCCCCGCCTCCGGGCGGGGACCCAGCATCCATTATATAACACACGTTTCCACTTCCGTATAGAGGGGAAACAGTTAATATCCACCATCCCTAGGACATCCCCATGTCTGATATTCTGGACAAGAACAGGGAGTTCGCAGAGGTCATGAGGACCGTCCTCAGACTCAGGGGTGAACCCGTCGCGGTCAGGTTGATCAGGGAGGACGAGGATTTCCCCGAGGGATACGAGGTCCCCGAGCTCCAGCTGGGTCACTGCCAGGCGATCTTCAGGGCGAGGGAGGGGGAGTCGTTCAAACTCCCGCTCAGTGCCGAGAACTGCATGGTGGGGACATCCGCCCTCAACATGAACGAGACCCCCGACAAGGTCGTATCTGGTGATTTCCATGCCGGTCTCGGCATGCACGACGGTCCCGAGGCCGCGGCCAAGATGATCGCGGACCGTATGATCGTGCCGTTCAAGACCAAGGGTGAGGTCGTCTGCCCCCTGAAGGATGCGGATTTCGTCCCCGATGTGGTCACGCTGGAGGACATACCCGAGAGGATCTACTGGGTGGTTCCGCTCGCAACCGCCGAGGAGGGCGGACGCGTCACGTTCACCACATCCCCCTTCCAGTGCGCCTGCGAGGACATAACCGCGGTGCCCATATGCACGGGGAAGCCGAACATCTCGCTCGGCTGCTTTGGATGCAGGAAGAAGACCTCCATGGCGGCGGACGAGCTTGCATGCGGCATCCCGTACGACATGATCCCGGGATTCGTGGAGCGCCTGAGGAAGTACTCCGCCGGCATCATGACCAAGGCGAAGCGCGACTGAGACCAAAACGGCCCGTCCGTGCGATATGGCGGGCCCCCTTCGCAAACATTATTATACATGTGGTGGAGCCGACGGGGTATGGGTCGGATCCGCATACGTTCCGGAGGATGCTGGGACATGCAACTGCATCGTCCGAAGTTCGTGATTCTGCTATGGTTTTATATTGTCAAATCCGATACCGTAGCTTGCAAGGGGTAATGTGGATTCGGAATAATTCTTGAGGTTTCTTGGGGATTTCGAAGGATTCACGACATTTATCGAGAAAGGAGGTATAAAATGCCAAAATACGAGGACGTAATCGACTTGTATGACGACAACGGAAAACGCATCGCGAAAGACATTCCGTTGGAGGCCATCAGTCCGTTGCGCAACAATGCGATCAAGAAGATCGTTTCTCTGACAAAGAGGACCTGCGCCATCAACCTTGCTGGAATTGAGAAAGCACTCAAGTCCGGTTCCATGACCGGTGGCGGTGTCATCATCAAAGGAAAGGAGATAGACATCCCTCTCGTCAAGAACGCCGACAAGATCGCAGAGCTTGTCAAAGAGAAAGTCCAGGTATACGACGGCGATGGAACCATCTCCCAGGTCAAATCCGACGGAAAGAACGTCGTTGTCGTTGTGCCTGAGGAGAGAATGGACGCCGGTATCGAGTACACCACCGGATTCACATCTGTCGCAGCAGCAGCCACCGAGGCAATCATCGACACCTTTGACATCCCCATGTACAAGGCCAACATGGTCAAAGCTGCAGTTTGGGGAAGGTACCCCCAGACCGTCACATTCCAGGGTGCAAACGTCAAGTCCATCCTCGAGGTTCCCCAGAACAACGAGGGTGCTGGATTCGCACTCAGGAACATCATGGCCAACCACGTTGTCGCACTCGTCAACAGGAACGCCATGCAGGGAGTCGCACTCTCCTCTATCTTCGAGCAGTGCGGATCCTACGAGATGGGAGATGCAATCGGAAACTTCGAGCGTGGATCACTCCTCTCCTTCGCGTACGAGGGACTCAACGCCAACAACATGCTCTACACTCTCGTCAAGAAGAACGGAAAGACCGGAACCGTCGGTACTGTTATCGCATCCCTCATGGAGAGGGCAATCGACGACGGAGTCATCCGCGTGAAGGAGACCCTGCCCTCTGGATACAAGGTCTACACCACCGATGATCTCCCCAAGTGGAACGCATACGCAGCAACCGGAATGGTCGCAGCAGTCATGGTCAACGTCGGAGCCGCAAGGGCCGCACAGGGTATCCCCGGAACCGTCCTGTACTACAACGACCTGCTCGAGCACGAGTCCGGTCTCCCCGGAGCAGACTACGGAAGGTCTGAGGGAGTCGGAGTCGGTATGTCCTTCTTCTCTCACTCCATTTACGGAGGAGGTGGACCCGGTCTGTTCCACGGAAACCACGTCGTTACCAGGCACGCAAAGGGAGTCCTGATCCCCGCCGTCACCGCAGGAAACTGTCTGGACGGAGGAACACAGACCTTCTCCGCAGAGGCCACATCCGGTCTCTTCAGGGAGGTCTTCGGAGACATGGAAGAGTTCCAGAAGCCCATGCAGTATGTCGCTGCCGAGGCAAAGAAGGTGAAAAAGAAACTGTGAGGCCTTGTTATGTCGAGTCCCATCAAACCCACCGCCGAATACGCCGAGAAACCCCTCCCCGAGGTGCAGATTCTCACGAACCGCCTCCTCAGTGCCGATTCCACAGAGAGGGTCCTGAACGCTCTGGATGTAATTCCCAACATCAGGCAGATCAACATGACTGGTGAGAGCCTTCCCAAGACCATCAACAACGGACCCGGCAAGGGACACGCGAACAACCACACCGAGCGCAAGATCATCCATGTGGGCAACCAGGAGGTCGAACTCCGTTACCTCGTGGGTGGATTCTACCTCGAGATGGAGGTTGAGTCGGAGGAGGAACTCGATGCTAGGCTGGAGGAGATCAAGGCCGCGTGCGATGAGACCATCGAGCACGGTTACACCCTCCAGGTTGGAAGGTACTCGAAATACAAACCTACACTACATGATTATAGGAGTGCATAATATGGCATACAAGAGACAGTTCTATCCCGGTAACTCCGTCCCTGCGAAAAACAGGCGCAGATACCTGGACCCCAAAGTCAAACTGAAGCAGCTCCGCGATGTCTCCATGGATGACGTTGTCAGGATCATGGGACACAGGAACCCCGGAGAGGACTACAAGTCCATCCACCCCCCGATCGAGGAGGGCAAGGAGCCCGAGTGCCCCATCAGGAAGCTCGTCGTCCCCATCGAGGGAGCGAAACACGGAGACCGTGTCAGGTACATCCAGTTCGCAGACTCCGTCTACTTCGCACCCATCTCCCCCTACCAGAGGGCATGGATGTACCTCTCCAGGTACA
>JAZODL010000116.1:0-5375 GCA_045596945.1 Candidatus Methanomethylophilaceae archaeon
GGAGCTGGTCGGGGTCACCAAGACGAGGCCCACGTTCGAGGCCAGGGCGGCCCTGGCCAAGGGCTACGACCTCTACGTCCCCGACGACAGCGTCCAGGCGTTCAAGGACGCCGGTGTCGAGATCGCCGGTACCCTCAGGGACATGTACGGCAAGGTCGACATCGTCGTGGACTGCACCCCCGGCAACGTGGGCGAGATGTACAGGGACCAGTACGTCGAGGCCGGTGTCAAGGCCATCTTCCAGGGAGGGGAGGACCACGGACTCACGGGCATATCCTTCAACTCGACCGCCAACTACTCCGAGTCCTGGGGGGCGCAGCTCTCCCGTGTCGTCTCGTGCAACACCACCGGACTCCTGAGGACACTCAACCCCATCGACAAGAGGTTCAAGATCGAGAACGCGTTCGTCACCATAGTCAGGCGCGCCGCGGATCCCGGAGACAGCAAGAACGGACCCATCAACGGCCTCGAGCCCTCCGTCAAGCTGCCCACCCACCACGGCCCCGACGTCCAGAGCATCATGCCCTGGCTCAACATCAACACCATGGCCGTGAAGGCGTCCACCACCCTCATGCACCTCCACACCGTCGTCGCCCAGCTCGCCGAGGAGACCACCACGGAGGAGATCGTGGCGATCCTGAGGGATGCCCCCCGTGTGAGGCTCGTCAGGAGCAAGGACGGCATCAAGACCACCGCCCAGGTCATGGAGCTGGCCAGGGACCTCGGTCGCGACAGGTCGGACATGTACGAGATCATCGTCTGGGAGGACGGCATAAAGGTCGTCGGCAACACCCTCTACTTCTACCAGGCGGTCCACCAGGAGTCCGACGTCATCCCCGAGAACATCGACTGCATCAGGTCGATGTGCAAGATGGAGCAGGATGCATCAGCATCCGTCGCGAAGACCGACGCATCCCTCGGGATCTCCAAGACCCTCTGAGGTGGGACCACGTCCAAGGACTTCAACACCCTCGAGGACTTCAACTACAGGGACAGGACCGTCCTCCTCAGGGTCGACATAAACTGCCCGCTGGACAAGAAGACCCTGGAGATAGTGAACGACTCCAGGATAAGGCGCATCGTCCCCACCGTCAGGGAGCTCATGGGCAAGAGGGCGAAGGTCGTCATGCTCGCCCACCAGAGCAGGAAGGGCGGTTGGGACTTCATCAACCTGGAGCAGCACGCGGACCACCTCTCGAAGCACCTCAACGCACCCGTCAGGTACGTCGACGACGTCCTCGGGGAGGAGGCCGCGGCGGCGATCTCCGAACTCGGACCCGGCGAGCTCCTGCTCCTAGGCAACGTGAGGGGCATAGACAGCGAGACCGCCAAGGGCGACATGTTCATGCACTCCGAGGGCGAGATCGTCGAGAGGCTCGCCCCGATGATCGACTACTACGTCTGCGACGCGTTCGGAGCGTCCCACAGGTCGCAGTGCTCCCTCGTCGGGTTCCCCGTCAGGGTGCCCTCCGCATCCGGGAGGCTCATGGCCAAGGAGATGTTCGCACTCAAGGCGATATTCGAGAACCCCCGCAGACCGTCGGTGTTCATCCTCGGCGGCGCCAAGTTCGGGGATGTCTCCGAGATGATCGACCGTGTCCTCGGCAACGGGGTGGCGGACACCGTCATCCTCGTGGGTCTCGCGGGCAACGCGTACCTCCTCGCCAGGGGGGTGGACATCGGAGAGGCCAGCACGAAGGTCCTCCAGGACGAGCTGACCCCCGAGAACCTCCAGGCTGCGAAGGACATCCTCGCCAAGTACGGTCAGAGGGTCCTCCTCCCCGTGGACGTCGCGGTGGAGAGGGACGGTCGCAGGGTCTCCGTCAACATAGGGGACATGCCCACGGCCGAGCCCGCCCTCGATATAGGCGACGACACCGCTGAGAAGTTCAGGAAGGTCATATTGTCCTCGAAGACGTGCTTCATGTCCGGACCCGCCGGGATGATCGAGAAGGAGGGTTTCGAGATAGGGACCCGTATCATCATGTCCGCCATGGTGGACAGCGGCGGACAGTCCGTCATCGGAGGGGGACACACCGGCGGTGCGGCGGAGAGGTTCGACCTCGCGGACCGCTTCTCGTACGTCAGCACGGGTGGCGGGGCGCTGGAGACGTTCCTCCTCGGGGAGCCCCTGCCCGTCATCGAGGCGCTGAAGTACTCGAAGGAGAGGTTCGCCAAGGACGGGAACTGACGTTCCGTCGGGATACTGCTAAAGATTTAAATGTGAAACCAGGATGTGTACGCGATGGCAAAGAAGAAAAGGCGTATAGTCGAGGAACCGGAGGAGGAGTACGAGTTCACCCCCACCGAGTTCAACGAGAGGGAGTTCATCCTAAAGGACGTGTACGGCACCAGGGTGTTCGCGGTGGTGATGGTTCTCGGCCTGATCGTCGGAGTCATCGGAGCCGTCCTCTGCAACCACGTGGACCAGTACGGATGGGTCATAGCGACCCTGATCTCGTTCGCGGTGTGTGCGGCGATGTCGAAGATCCTCGCACTGATGGGATTCAGGCCCGACATGCTCGAGCCCAAGTCCATGCTCGGGAACTACCTGATCTTCCTGATGCTGGGTCTCGGTGTCTGCATCGTCGGCATCAACCCGCCCTTCACCGAGATCCTCTGATCCCGGTGTTCTGAAACCCGAAGGGGTCCCGGTCTCAGACCAGGCCCCTCTTCCTCATCTCATCGACGAGCAATCCCACGGCGATACCCCTGTGGGACACCGTGTTCTTCAGTTCAATGGGGATCTCCGCGAACGTGGGTCCCCCGTCGTGTGTGAATATGGGGTCGAATCCGAACCCCCCGTCACCCGTCTGCTCCCTGGTTATGGTGCCGCGGCAGATCCCCGTGACGATGATCCTCTGCCCCGCGATGTCGCATCCGATGCAGCATCTGAACTCCGCACCGCGGTCCGCAGAACCATCGAGCAGCCTCAGGATGCCGTCGTTGCCGATGGTCTTCTGGGCATACGCCGACCACACACCCGGGAACCCCTTCAGTGCGTCCACGAAGAGTCCGGAGTCGTCGATGATGAAGTCCCTGACCCCCTGGGCAACTATCGCGTCCATTCCCTTGGACACGACCTCCTCCAGATCCGAGGTCTGGACCTCGTCGTAGGGCAGTCTGTAGTGCTCCGTCTCGATACCTAGGTCCCCGAGGGACCTCTGGTACTCGGCGACCTTTCCCGCATTGGATGTGATGACCTTGAGTTTCATGTGTACCTTCCCCTGTTCCTGATGTCCTCCACCTTCCTCCTGACGGCATCCGGATCGTCTATACCGGAGTAGTAGGATTCCATGAGGGCGTCGAAACCGGACGACAGTTCGGTGTGGGCGGATGTGAACGCCCGTTCGAGCAGGCGGATGTCCACTCCGATGTCCTCCAGGCTGGCCTTGGAACATCCCATGGAGAAGTCTATGAGGCATATCCCGTCGTCCGTGAGTATCATGTTCGAGGTGGTGAGGTCCCCATGGCAAACCGATGCGGAATGGAGTCTCGCCACGGTCTCCCCGATCATCCCGCACACCCTCTCCGCCGATCCCGGGTCGGAGTCCAGGAGGTCCTTGACCGAACCTCCGGGCACGTGCTCCATGGTGATGGAGCAGGATGCCATGTCGACATCGTATATGCACGGGGTGCGGACACCCGCGTCGCGCGCCTCCCTGAGGAGACGGGCCTCGTTGCGGGTCCTGGTGGTCCGGATGTGCAGGTCGAGCTCCGGATGCCTGTACGTCTTCGGGGGACGGACCTTGACTACAGCCTTGCGACCATGGTACTCGCATCCCGAGACCACCGCCTCGGCTCCCCTGGCATCATCGGAATCCAACATGTTGTATCACCGTAACGACGTGTTCCCCATCAGCACATGGGTATTTATGGGATTCACACCGCCGTTCCCTGTCATCATGGTTTTTATCACACAGTTGCATACCGGTGACCGTGAACAGGATTCCGTTGGGATGTCCGCAGTTCGACCGCCTCCTGGGAGGAGGGGTCGAGAGCGGAAGCGTGACGCTGCTGTACGGGGAGGCCGGTGCGGGCAAGACGAACGTCTGCCTCCAGTTGGCACGCAACGTCGCGATAGGCGGATCCAAGGTGGCCTACATAGACACGGAGGGTCTGTCCTCCGACCGCATAGCCCAGCTCTTCGCGGGTAACGAGGGGGCCATCCGCAACCTCCTCGTGTTCCAGGTCCACGGTTTCGCGGAGCAGTCGGACCGCATAGATAAGATAGAGAAGCTCGCCGCCAACGGCATGGTATCCCTCGTCGTGATCGACTCCCTCACGATGTTCTACAGGTTGAACCACGACGACACCGCGGCACGCAACGATTTCATAAGGCAGACCGAGGTCCTGCTGAACACCGCGCGTCAGTACGAGATAGCGATCATGGTCACGTCGCAGGTGTACTCCAACCTCTCAAACGGGGGAGTGGAGTTCCTGGGCGGACACCCCCTCCATCACAACGCCAAGACCATAATCCGTCTGGACAAAAGGGGTGACGGCCGCCGTGCGGCCGTCATAATGAAGCACAGGAGCCTCCCCGAGGGGAGGTCGGCCCTGTACCGTATAACCGAGACCGGCATAGAGGACGTCTGAACTCAGACGTCCCTGTCGATCGCGAACCTCGCGAGTGCGATCATGAACTCCTTGTCCTCGCTCTCGGGGAGGGATGCGATCTTCGCGATGGCGTTGTCGACCTTCTGCTTCGCGAGGTCCAGGGCGTATTGGATCGATCCGGACTCCTCCAGGATCTGCCTCGCACGCAGGCACTGCTCGTCGGTGGCGTCCATGTTGCCGAGGATGCCCTTGAACTCCTCGAGCACGGCCTCATCCCCTATGGTGCGCATGGCATGCGTGATCATGCACGTGCACTTGCCCTTGCGGATGTCGTTCCCGACGGATTTCCCCGTCTTGGACGAGTCGCCGGCGACACCGAGGTAGTCGTCGAACATCTGGAATCCCAGTCCGAGTTCGAGCGCGTACTCGTTGATCGCCCTGACGGTCGCCTCGTCGGCACCTCCGATGATGGCTCCCCCGGCGGCAGCCGCCGCGAAGAGGACGCTGGTCTTGAGCTTGATGGTCTCGATGTAGACGTCCTCGGTGACGATCTGCCCCTCGTTGTTGACGTCCATCTGCTGTCCGCGGGCGAGGTCCCACACGGCCTGGCTCACGTACCTGAGGACGTCCCTCATGCCCTCGGCGGGGATGTCCAGGTCGCAGATGATCTGGAACGCCTTCGCGAAGAGGGCGTCCCCGGCGAGGATCGCGGTGGGCATGCCGTAGCCAATGTGGATCGTGTCCATGCCCCTGCGCTTCTCGTCCCCGTCCATGAGGTCGTCGTGGATCAGGGTGAAGTTGTGGATGTACTCTAT
>JAZODL010000117.1:0-2462 GCA_045596945.1 Candidatus Methanomethylophilaceae archaeon
CGTCGCTGGAGTGTGATCTAGCAGTTAAACAGGTTTCGTATGAAAATTATTCTCATCCTCGAACAAACCCCCCTGCTTCTCCGATTCCGACCGTCCGGGCCCTGCCACGATCGGTCGACTACAAGGATTTTATACACTCAGTATATCCTCGATTCCATGTCCATACATCAGATCGTTTCCGGAGTCCCCTACGACTCCAACATATTCCTCCTCAGAGGATCATCCAACGTTCTGATTGACACAGGTACCGGTATCGCCTCCCAGGTGGTCTCCGACCGCATACGTTCCCTCATCGGTGACGATCGGTTGGACGTGGTCCTCCTGACCCATTGTCATGTGGACCACATCGGAGGGCTTGCCAGGATCATCGAGGAGTTCGGGTCCACGGCCTATGCTCTCCCTCCCGATTCGGATTCGATCCGTACCGCTGATTCGACCTTCACCCTGGATCTCCACTTCGGACTCTCTTTGGATTCCGTCGATGTGGTCGATCTGCACCCGGGTGAGATCATAGATATCGAACAGCACAGACTCAAGGTCATCCCCGCACCCGGACACACTTCCGGGGGCGCATGCTTCCTCGATGAGGTCACCGGCTCCCTCTTCTCCGGTGACACCGTCTTCCTCGACGGGATCGGTCGTACCGACTTCCCATCGGGTTCCCTGTCCCAGTTACGTTCCTCGTTGCAGTCTTTCGGCAACATCGAAATAAACGGACTGTATCCGGGACACGGCGGTTGCACCGACACAGGTGGTTCCGTCTGCATCAGAAGAGGATTAAGAATGGTAGGTGAAGGTAATTGAAGATCATCAAGTGCGACTATTCCAACGGTTTCGACGTCCAGTGCGAGGAGGCGGTCCAGGCAGCAGCCGAGGACATAGCCCACGGCAACCTCATCGTGTATCCCACTGAGACAGTCTATGGGATCGGTGCGGATATCTACAACGAATCCGCCGTCAAGAGCCTCTACATAGCGAAGAAGAGGCCCTTCGACATGCCCCTCTCCGTCGCGGTCTCCGACAAGGCCATGCTCGAGAAGGTTGCGGTGCTCAATGAGAACGCCGACCGTCTCATCAAGGCCTTCCTCCCGGGCCCCCTCACCATCATCATCAAGAAGCAGTCCGATGTGCCAGACATCGTCACCTCATCCTCGCAGAAGGTCGGTATACGCATCCCGGACAACAGGTTCGCCCTCGAGCTCGTCAGGCGCACAGGGCCTATCGTGGCGACCTCCGCAAACCTCCATTCCCGTCCCGACTCCGTCGATGTCGATGCGGCCATCTCCGATTTCGGTGGTGCCGTCGACACCTACATCGATGCCGGCCCCTGCACACTCGGTCAGCCATCCACCATCGTCTGGCTCATGGACAAGGAGGTCGAGATCGTGCGTCAGGGTGCGATCCCCGCCGACAAGATCCTGGAAGTGCTCCAATGCTGAATGAGGACGAGCTGGCCAAACTCCGCAGGGCGGGAAGGGTTTCCGGTGAGGCGAGGGAGCTCGGACTCTCCATGGTCAAGGAGGGGGCGAAGCTATACGACGTCGCACAGGAGGTCGAGGGGTACATCCGCGAACACGGTTGCGGTCTCGCATTCCCCTGCAACATCAGTATCAACGAGGTCGCCGCCCATTACACGCCCAGTTGCAACGACAAGCGCGTCTTCGAACTCGGCGATGTCGTCAAGGTCGACTGCGGCGCCGAGCTCGACGGTTTCGTCGGCGACACTGCCGGCACGGTCGAGGTCGGGACCAATGCCTACAAGGACCTCGTGGAGACCTCCAAACGTGCCAGGAACACCGTGGCCGAGTTCATCGGCGACGGTGTGCCCCTCTGCGAGATCGGACGTGCTGTCGAGATGAGCATCAGACGCGACGGGTTCACGCCCATCATGAACCTCTGCGGCCATCAGATCGAACCCTACAACCTCCATGCCGGCCTCTCCGTCCCCAACTACGATAACGGCGACGACGAGGCCATCAGGTCCGGGATGACCGTTGCGATCGAACCCTTCGCCACCAACGGCAGGGGCGAGGTCAAGAACGGGCGTCCGGGCAACATCCTACGTATCGCCAGGATGAGGCCCGTCGCGGACCCGAAGGCACAGGAGTTCCTGGACTACGTGAAGCAGGAGTTCAAGTCCTTCCCGTTCTGCGCCAGGAGCTGCGACTTCCCGGATGCCGAGAAGTACACCCGCATCCTGACCCGCTACGGCATATTCGCATCCTACGCGGAGCTCGTGGAGGTCAAGGGCGGCATAGTGTCACAGCACGAGTACACGTTCTACATAGACGGGAGGAGGGGCGAGGTCACCACCCTCCCGTAAACTTATTAACCAAACCCCCTTACCCTTACATCGAGCTGGAGTTGCCAAGCCTGGTCAGAGGCGAAGGACTCAAGATCCTTTCTCGTAGGAGTTCGCCGGTTCGAATCCGGCCTCCAGCACCATCCCATCCTAACCCGTG
>JAZODL010000118.1:0-1681 GCA_045596945.1 Candidatus Methanomethylophilaceae archaeon
TGCTCATGGACGAACCCACCCTCCATCTGGACATAAGCATGCAGTTCGATGCTCTGAACCTTGTCCACAGGTTGTCCAAGGAGACGGGTCTGACGGTGGTGATCGTATCCCACGACCTCGCCATGGTCGCGAGGTACTGCGACCGCATCGTGATGCTCCACGACCACAGGGTGCATGCGATGGGCACCCCGGAGGAGGTGCTGACGCCGGAGAACATGCGCACGGTGTTCAACGTCGACGCGGAGCTGTTCTTCGACGAGAGGATCGGGAGGCATTCCGTGATCCTCCACGATTCCCTGAATCGCATGTGATCAAAATGATCCGGGCCGATGGCCCGGGAACTGGTTTCGGTGCCCGCGGGGCAGGAATCACTCCCTTCTGTTGTCGGAGGATCCCTCCTTGACGGATTCCACGTCGTCGAGGTCGTAGTCTACGTCGACCTGGTACTCCCCGCCCTTGTGTGCGTAGAGCCCTATCGAGAGGATCCCCGTCGCGATCGCACCGATGACGACGACAGCGATGAGTATCACACCGCCTATGATGGCGATTCCCAGGAGGGTCTCGAGCACACCGGGCATGAGCAGCGCATACGCCACTGCGGCGATGATGGCGACCACCATCACACCTATTACGATCAGACCCAGTGCGGATCCGCCGGTACTCGCCTTCCTGAGGTTCTGTGCATCCGCCATCCTCATCACCTCAGTTGTTGTTGGAGGGCATGTGGGGGTACAGTGCCATCGCCAGGTCGCCCTCGGTCATGGACTGTATCACGATCTTCCCGGGTCCGGTGAGGGTGGTTATGAACAGCCCCTCCCCTCCGAACAGTGCGGTCTTGACACCTCCGGCGGCGGATATGTCGTACTTCACGGACTCCTCCCATGCCACGGCGTTGGCGGATGAGACCTTGTACTGCTGTCCGGGTGCGAGGTCGACGACGTTGAGGTCGCCACAGGCCGCGATGAACGCGGTACCCGTGCCGGAGATCCTCTGGAGTATGAGTCCCTCCCCTCCGAACATCATGGACCCGACCTTCTTCTGGAGGGCGAGCTCCTGGTTGACGGTGGGTTCGGAGCAAAGGTAGCCGGATTTCTGGACCAGCCATGCCCCTCTGCCCACGTCTATGTCGAGGATCTTGCCGGGGACCTTGCCGCCGAGTCCGATGATGCCCCTCCCGCCCTCCGTCCTGTACTTCAGGAGGAACATGGAGGATCCGGTCAGGCTGCGCTTGAGTCCGGACATGAATCCGCCCTCCATCCTGGACTCCATCCTGACGTTGCCGGTCATGTAGACCATGGCCCCGGCCACGGAGTTGAACTCCTCCCCGCTCTCGAGTTCCACGTTTACGAACTGCAGGTTGTCCCCCGTGATCGTGTATTTCATAACGATGATTACTTTAATGATTGTTTATATAACTTTTTAACACTTGTTTGGAAACTCGAGGAGACGGTTGGATCCCGGTGGACAGACACTACAATACGGATATGAAGTGGTGGGAATCCGAAGGAGTGGGCCTACCCGGGTCTTCAACCTTACGGGCCAGTATAAGGGGTTCGAAGGAAATGAAATCTGTTTTTCGAGGTCATTGAAACTGTGCGCGTCGAACCCGATTCGGAAACCAGTTGTGCTTTTTTCTGCGTGAGTCGAACAGTTGGATGAACGGAAACCCATCGTAACCGGT
>JAZODL010000119.1:0-8360 GCA_045596945.1 Candidatus Methanomethylophilaceae archaeon
GGACAAGCAGGGTCGTGCAATCAGCCCCGCAGGACAGTCCCTCCTGGACAACACTGCGAAAGAGGTTTATGACGAGATGAAGGCCTGAAGGAGGAATCAGCATGGAAGATCCTGAATTGGAAGCACTCAGACAGAGGAAGATGGCCGAGCTCCAGCAGCAGGCCCAGAACCAGGCCGCTCAGGAGCAGCAGGCCAAGCAGTTTGAGATGCAGAAGCAGGCAATGCTCAGACAGATCATGACGCCGGAGGCGAGGGACAGGCTCGGTAACATCAGGCTTGCCAACCCGCAGATGGCCGACAATGTCGAGATGCAGCTTATCCAGCTTGCCCAGAGCGGCAGGCTCAGGGGAGTCATAGACGACGCCATGCTGAGGAACATCCTTGGGCAGATCGCCCCTCAGAAGAGGGAGATCACCATAGAGAGGAGATAATCATGTCTAGCACAAAGGCCCCCGCAATGAAAGCCAGGCTCAACAAGAAGGTCAAGCAGAACCGCCGTGTCCCCGCCTGGGTTATGATCAGAACGAACAGGCAGTTCCTGCACCACCCTAAGAGAAGGTCCTGGCGCATGAGCAAACTCAAGGAGTGATTTCGATGGCAGAGGAAATCGAGAGAATCATCGTCATCCCCCTCAGGAAGACCAAGCAGGCACCCCGCACCAGGAGGGCCAACCGCGCGGTCAAGGAGGTCAGGGAGAACGTCAAGAGACACATGAAGGTCGACGAGGAGAAGGTCTGGATCGACGCAAGTGTCAACGAGAAGATCTGGCAGAACGGAATCCGCAACCCCCCCAACAAGATCACCGTCAAGGCAGTCAAGTTCGACGACGGTCTCGTTGAGGTCTCCCTCGCAGAGTGAGGTGGCTGCGATGCTGAGGCTCTCACGTTACGGTGGAAATCCCAACATAGGTGTGTTCGCGGTGGCCAACGAGAGCTTCGCATTCGTTGCCGGAGACGCCTCCCCCGAGTTCGTCAGGGATCTCGAGGAGGTTCTCGACGTCAAAACCACCATGATGACGGTGGCCGGATCCTTCGTGGTCGGGTCACTCGTCGTCATGAATTCCAACGGAGCGGTCGTCTCCGGACTGGCGGACGGCAGGGAGGTGTCCATCATCTCCGAATGCCTCCCCTGCCACGTCCTCGACGATCCTCTCAACGCGGCCGGGAACAACATCCTCGCCAACGACAACGGGGCGGTCGTGAACCCCCTGTACGGGCAGGATGTCATCGACGCGATCTCCGACGCCCTCGGCGTGGAGTGCGTGCCCGCGACCATCGCCGGGTGCAACACCGTCGGTTCCGTCTGCAAGGTCAACAACAAGGGGTGCATCTGCCATGCAGACGCATCCGACGACGAGGTCCAGCTCCTCTCCGACGTACTCGGGGTCGAGGTCAGGAGGACCACGGTCAACCACGGTTCCCGCGTCGTGGGCGCAGGTGTCGTGGCCAACTCCAAGGGTGCGCTCATCGGAGACGAGACCACACCCATCGAGATGGGAAAGATCGAGGACGGACTCGGACTCTACTGAGTCCGGCCTCCCTTCTCCACACCGTTCCCCGTCGCAACGACGGCAACGGTATTATACATGCTGAAGATAGCAGGGTGATCCATATGAAAACCGAAGTCAAGAAGAAGATCGCAGCGTACTTCATGGTAGCACTCATGATCCTCGTGGTCGTAACCGTCGCCGCGAGCGCCTTCATCTGATGACGATAGCGATGGTGACCGGCGCCTCCTCGGGAATCGGGGAGGAGTTCTGCCGTTCACTCGACAGCAGATCCTTCGATTCGATCTGGTTGATCGCACGCAGGGCCGACAGGCTGGAGGACATAGCCTCCGGACTGTCCACCCCCTGCAGGGTGATACCGGCCGACCTGACATCCGAAGAGGACCTGTCACGTCTGATCTCCATCCTCACAGAGGAGAAGCCCGAGATGGGGTTGCTCGTCAACTGCGCCGGGTTCGGCACGTTCGGCAGGTCCTGGGAGATCCCGATCGACGGGACCAGGTCCATGATGGATCTCAACATGAGCGCACTCGTCACCGTCACCCATGCGTGCATCCCGTACATGGTACCGGGTTCCACAGTGGTGCAGCTGTGCTCGCAGTCCGCCTACATCCCGCTCTCCGACCTGAACGTCTACGCATCCACCAAGGCGTTCGTCAGGCACTACTGCGACGGCCTCCGCGCGGAGCTCCGCGACCTCGGCATCAACGTCCTCGAGGTGTCCCCCGGATGGGTCAGGACGGACTTCATCGACATCTGCACCGGGGACAACGCCGTCCCCGCGAAGGTCTTCTCACACACGGTGACACGCGAGAGGGTGGTCTCCGTCGCCATGCGCGACTGCGACAGGCGTCGCAGACGCTCGGTACCAGACCTGCACACACGTGTCCAGATACTCCTCGCAACACACTTCCGTGGAATCGCCGAGCGCGTGTGGAAGGGCTACTTCAGGTGAAATCGGTCCCCCGGAAGCCATCCACCTGCCGGTACCGGCGACAACCTCCACAGCACATCATCTCTTTCAGAACAGAAGGGGGTTTCGGAAGGGACGGGGCGGACCCCGTGTTTAGGATCGGTCGGAGTCCCTGACGACCTTGGCGCTGTAGATGAGGCCGAGGGGTACAAGGAGGACCAGGATCACACCCGCCACGACGAAGGCCAGGTCTACGCTCTCGGTGAGGATCTCCATGATCATGGGGGTGTACATCTCCATGCCCGGGAGCCTCGTCAGTACGATGAGGCTGGTGTCATGGGGGATCATGTCGTAGATCTCCGGGAGCAGGGGGTTGGGCACGTACTCCAGCAGCTTCGAGTTGATGCTGTTGTTGATGATCATGGCGAAGATCGCTGTACCGGTGGTCGAACCGATGTTCCTTATCAGGTTCACGGACGAGGTGGTCATACCCATCTCATCGTCACGGGAGCTGTTCTGCACGGCGGTGGTGATGACGGACATGATGCATCCCAGACCGAGTCCGAAGACGAACAGCGCAACCAGGATGAAGGGGACGGTGGTGTCGGTGCCGATGCGTGAGGCCATGAACAGCCCCACTCCCGCGCAGAGCGGTCCGAAGACCAGCCAGGGCCTGTAACCTGTGCGTGATAGGAGAGCACCGCTGCCGATGGATGTGATCATCATACCCACGACCATGGACATGGCGTACTGCCCGGCCTCGAGGACGGTGTATCCGAGGACGTTGATGCCGAGGTATGCGACGTACGTCGTGGAGCCGAAGAGCGCCAGTCCGAAGACGAACATGAATGCGGCGGACTGGAGGACGACCCTGTTGCGGACGAGCTCGGGCGAGAGTATCGGCGAATGGGCCCTCCTCTCCACGAACACGAACAGGGCGATGGTCACGGCAGCCACGGCGAGCATGGCGGCGGACTCGACGCTGATCCAGTCGAACTCCTTACCGACCCACTCGAAGAACAGGAGGATGTCCAGGAGGAACACCGACAGGACGGTGATCCCCTTGAGGTCGACCCTGGTGCCACGGTCGAGTGGTGCGGACCTGTAGTATCTGAGGACGAGGTAGAGCGCGACGAAGGCGATCGGTATGTTGATGAAGAATATCCAATGCCAGGAGATGTACTCGGAGACGTATCCCCCGACGAGGGGACCCATCCCGCTTCCGATACCGAACACGGCTCCGGCCAGACCCTGCATCTTCGCACGCGCCTCGCCCTCGTACATGTCACCGATGGCGGAGGTGGCGACGGGGATCAGGATACCGCCGCCCACTCCCTGGATGGCGCGGCATGCGATGAACTGGTCCATCTCTGTGACGACACCGGCGAGGAAGGAACCTCCGGTGAAGAGGGCCAGACCGATCAGGAAGAAGGGTTTCCTCCCGTACATGTCCGAAAGTTTTCCGGATATCGGGATCATGATGGTCTCACTGAGGAGGTAGGCGGTTATGATCCATGAGTAGATGTCCTCCCCGCCCAGGTCCTTGGTGATGAGCGGTCCGCAGGTGCTGACGATGGTGGAGTCCATACAGGCCATGAACATGGCTAGTATCATCCCCGCCATCGCTATGTCGCGACCGCGGACCGCGGTCTTGGGTGCCGACGCCTGAGTCGGTCCCATATCATCGTTCTGCATGACACCCTGAGCATCACGATCTATAAATCTAACACCCAGCGGGCTCACCGTGCATCGGTGGATGTTGTCGGTTTTATATTCCCACAGGGAGATGTATCTATCGTTAACAGGGCCATTCTGGGTCCTGGGAAGAGTGATAACTTGAGAGAACGTGACAGAGTGAGAACAACGATCCGCCTGACGGCCATCGTCGTCATGGTCGCGATGCTGGTATCCCCCCTCGCACTCGCGGGTCCCCTTTCGGACGCCGCCACGGACGAGGGGGAGGTGGAACTGGTGCAGAACTCCGACGGTACCTACGAACTCCGCTTCGACTACCTGGAACGCATCTTCAACACCGATGCCTCGCCGTCCGTGATCCGGGATCCGGTGGGCAGCGGTGCGGTCGGCATCACTCCGATGGAGATCGCCGCACCGGATGAGGACAGTTCCACCATGACATACATCGAGTACGGGAACGACACACCGGTCGCGGTGGACGAGTACGCCACCATGATCTACAACCAGATGGTCAGGACCGCCGCGGACATGTTCGGAGACGGTATCGATGGATACATCGGGATCCGTCCGATACAGGACGTCGTCTTCGTCAGCTACGTCCCCTTCGACAGCCCGGACTGGGTGGAGGATTACATCGTACCCATCGAACCTCTCCAGGACACCTACTTCGATGACCTGGAGTCCATACCCAACTACCAGTCCATCAACATCACGCCCTATGTCGTTGCGGATTTCGACGGCGATTCCAGGGACGAGGTCGCCATCATCTTCGCCGGACATCTGGCGTACATGTACTGCGACGACCGCCAGAGGATGGATTCCAAGCTCGTATACCTCGACGACGAGATGGGTACGGACATCCTGGTGCCGTCGCACGTGACCGCGGCTGACATGGACCTGGACGGGGACCTCGAGATCGTCATCCTCCGTTCCCATTTCGACGGGGAGCAGGGTGTGGATGAACACACCCGCATGACCATCGTAGATCCGGACGACATGGGGGTGGTCACCCATGACATCATCGTGGAGGACCCCAGGACCGGCGGCGAACTCGATGCGGTCATGGTGTCCGGGACACAGGCGGACGTCGACAACGACGGCGTCCCCGAACTCGTGATCGGCGGTTACCTGTGGGACAACGACAACACCGACACATCCTACACGAAGAAGTGGGACAACAGTGCGGGGGAGCTCTTCCTCTCCTACATGGAACTCGGCGATCCCGCGGGGTTCGAGCTCAGGGGGGTCACCGTCCTGGGTGACGACGAGGGAACCGCCACCACCAGGTACAATCACGACGCGGACTACTTCGAGGACAACTACGATCTCAACTCGCACAACGACAGCGACACATCCATATACACCACCGACTCCGGCGGCGGACACCACGCCCTCACCAGGTCCGTAAACTGGTCCAACTGGACCATCCCGATGACGGCCGGCAGCTTCACCGGTATGGAGAACGGCAGGACCAGCGACCAGGTGTTCTTCGATTGGGGACTCTACAGACTGGAGTCCATGAACGGTCAATCCTGGTTCGAGCACATGGGCATGCTCCCCAAGCTGACGAGGATCATGGACGACAACAACGTCGTCTGCAACGACCTCACCGTCGGTTCCTTCTACAGTCAGGATTCCACGGGCTACAACGGGAAGGAGGACCTGTTCATCGGTCTGACCGAGGACCTCCAGCAGAAGAGTCACGACGGGAGCAACTGCGTCCTCGGCCTGCTCTACAGACTCGACGGGGTATCTGGGGACTACTCTATAGACGATGACGAGGTCTTCTGCCAGTACCGCGGATGGAGCGATGACAACAACATATGCTTCGCCGGGAACTTCGATCACGACACCTACTTCGTGAAGCTCAACGCCCACATGTTCACCTTCACCGACCCGAAGGTCATCTCCGTACTGTCCGCGGTCCCATACGAACAGGATCTGGCCGACGTCCTGATGCTCGGAGCCGACAACATCGGGTTCACCGGATACAAGGACTACACCGCCACGGAGGCGACGTCCGAATTCGAGCTCGGGTTCGAGGTCCATGCCAATGCGGAGTTCAACGAGCTCCTCGGTTGGATGAGGATCGACGTGCAGGGCGGCTACCAGATGGACCACAGATGGACTGATACCGACACCGTGACGGTGTTCAGCGAGTACTACTCCTCCAACGACTCCATCGCCATGTACATCACGCCCGTTGACATATACTTCTACGACGTCCTCATCCCGTCGGAGGGGGGTTACACCCGGACGATTCAGGCCCTCCCGTTCTTCGGGGAGACCGTCACCACGATACTCGAGGAGAACGCCTACAGGGGTTTCGTCGACGAGTACAACAGGCAGATGGGCGGGTACCTCGGCGACGACTTCGTGCCCCTGGAGAAGGTGGACCTGACCGGTTGCACCCAAGGGGACATCACCTCCTACGTTTACGAGCCCGTCGACCCCATCGTGGAGCCGATGCAGATCTACTACGACCAGGACGGGAACTACAGCTACATCAAGACCACCGTGGACATGTCCCATTCCACGGGTGAGAGCCACAGCGATGGGTTCAACATCAACATGGACATAACCGTGGGAAAGTGGAAGCACACCTTCAGCGGAGGTGCGGAGATGGATTTCGACTGGACGTCGTCCACCGCCAACATCACCGGCATGGCGTTCTCCGTCGAACTCGCGCAGGGTAACCAGAACAACTACCTCGGTGTCATGTCGGAATCCAGCGACGTCCTCGGCCAGTACTCCATGTTCGGGACGATGTGGGCCGAGGAGAGGCAGCAGATGTACAACGTCGACGGAGAGGACAGGATCAACGAGTACGTCCTCGTCGGATTCACCGTGACCAGGCACACCGAGGCCCCGAAGCTGGGCAAGGTCGTGCCCAACATCTACGTGCCTGACGGGACCGACGAGTCGGACCCATACAACCCCACCTCTGACTCCATCTGCCTCGAGGTCTGGATCCCCGGGACCCTCACAGAGGACACCGCCTGCGGTGACGAGTACATCCTGCAGATGATGTACCAGGGCCAATGGTACGACCTTCCCGACGGATTAAGGTTGTACACCCTGGAGGAGACGGACGGAACCGGTTGGACCGCATCCGACGGCAGATTCGAACCGTCGGAGGAACCCTCGTCCGTCATGGTGAGGGTCAGCGGCCTCTCGGGGGTCACCGACAGCGAGTTCAGATTCCGCATAGAGGCGGTCTCCGAAACAGGGTACAACCCCTCCCTGGGCGTGACGGGCTACAAGGACAACCGTGTGGGTGGCGTCTCCGGAATCCACTTGGTCGACATGTCGCACTCCTCCGGAGAGGACGAGGACCCCCTGCTGGTCGAACTGGGATGGCTGGCCCCTGGGACCATCGTCATGGTCAAGACCTCGCATCAGGCAGGTGACAGGGTGGATCTCCATCTGGTCTCCGACGGGGAACTGATGGAGAGGTTCCTCAATCTCCCCGTGTACGAGGACGGGTACCTGGTATTCGAGATGGTCGATCACAGGACCGTCGACGACTGTGTGGCCGACTACGCGCTGATCGCGATGACGGTGATCGCGGTGGTCGGATTGGCTGCCCTGGTGTTCAGGAGGGATTGAAACCTGTTACCGGCCCGGAAGGGCCGGATCCCACGGGTGAGCGGCCGTACGGCCGTCCCCCGTCCCCTTTCCTATTCTGTACCGTTTACCGTGGAGTTCCGTATTCATTGGGATGGATCCCGAGATTGCGGGAACGAGTATCGATATTGTAAGATTCCGTTTCCTCAGCATCCGGAGTCATCTGTCTGAACGGTTCAGACCCGATCGTATCTTTGCATTCCGGATTTCCAATATTCTTGTCAATCTCTTCTCAATGGGATCATGTCTGTGGTTCTACGATGGATGTCCATGATCAGTACTGAGGGGATCATGGTCTGAATCCACCCATCATCTGCGATGATTATCATTCGCATTATCAATCTGCAAATAATATATTATGTAAAGCATCCAACTTAATTAATCACGATTTATGATGATCGCTTCATAACAACACATTTCTTTCAACTATCGACATCATCTCCTGATGATTGAGATCGATACTAAGAAATCCAATGAATCCATGATTCCTGTTGTAGATATTTGTAAATTCATTGTTCCTACAACAATCTGTAATTAATATATTCGGTTTAGTTATTACATTTATTAATCACGATACCTATTGATTATCAATGATAATCAATAAATGTAGTGGAATTT
>JAZODL010000120.1:0-5260 GCA_045596945.1 Candidatus Methanomethylophilaceae archaeon
CGATCCGACTTCCAATTAAAATAATGTTACCCGCGCGGATGCACGCGTGCGCCCCCACATGCGAATAGTATTCAAATCCCGACACGCATACCTGCCCCATGGGATTGGAAGACGACCTCTACAGCGAGCTCCTGGCACTCAGGGACACGCTCAGATCGGAGAAGAGGATGGCGAACGGGAGGATACCCACCGTTTGCTCCGACGAGGCCCTGCGCGAGATGGCGCAGCGCGTACCAACGAAGGTCGACGACTTCTCGGCCATAGTCGGTGTCGGCCAGAGGTTCGTGGAACTGTACGGGGAGGACTTCCTCAGCGTGACACGCAAGTACGCCATAACCGCGGCCAACGGATCCAACATCGACGAGGAGGCCGCAAAGACCCTGAGGGAGCTGGAGAAGAAGCTCATCAACATAAGCAGGGGCAACCGCCTCCTGTACCAGGGGAAGATATCCCGCAAGAACACATTCGACCTCATGTCCCTCCCCGGTGTGGATGTGATGGGGCTCCTGTTCGGGAGGAAGAGGGTCCTCAAGCTGTGCGACTCGGCGAAGAGCCCCGAGGAGATGAGGGTTTACAAGCACCTGAACGAGATCATACGCGAGGTCAACAGGGAGCTGAGGGACAAGGGACAGTACGACCTGTACATCGGGTACCCATTCGTCCAGGGCAGGATGCCGAACGAGGACTTCGACGTGCGTGCGCCCCTCGCCCTGTTCCCCGTCATCCTGGAGAAGGACTCGAGGACCATCACGCTCTCGTACGACGGCTCCCGCGACCCCATGTACAACAACACGCTCATCCTCGCCTACATAAAGTCCAGCGGGAACAACAGACCCCTTCCCAACAACATCATCGAGGACTACTCCGGGGAGACGTTCATGAGCGACCTGGTGGAGTTCTACGCGTCCAGCGGCATACCGCTCGACTGCAACTACGGTCCGCCGACCCAGTTCGTGGACTACAGGGCGGGGGAGTTCCCCCGTTACCTCCCGGGCGACATGGAGGTCGTCCCCAACGTGGTCCTGGGCAAGTACCCCACGTACTCCAGTTCGATCCAGAGGGACTTCGACGGCGTCCTCGCCGGACGCGAGATCAACGGGATCCTCAACGACCTGGTCGTGGACCTCAACAAGACGGACTTCCTGTCGGACCTCCCGGCCCCGCTCACAGAGGAGGAGATAAGGGACAAGGGGATGGCGGCGTCCGAGAGGGACCTCGTGTACATCAACTCCCTGAACAGCGCCCAGGAGAACATCCTGACCGCCATCGAGCACGGGGACGAGGTCGTCGTCCAGGGGCCCCCGGGGACCGGCAAGTCGCAGGTCATCACCGGGCTCATCACGTCCGCGGTGACCAAGGGAAAGACCGTCCTGATGGTCTCGGAGAAGAAGACCGCCCTCGACGTGGTGTACTCCCGCCTCGGGAACCTGGCCCGCTACTGCCTCCTCATCGACGACGTCGGTAACAAGGACCTCTTCTACAGGCAGCTGGAGAGCATGCTCTCAGCCGGATCCCCCAAGAGGGGCGTGGACCTGGACCAGGTGTCCGACAGCATCGACAGGGACGTGGCGCTCCTGGACAACATCGCCAGGGTGATGTACAGCCCCTGCGACTTCGGCATCGAGCCGTACAAGCTCTACTCCATGGACAGGTGGCTGGACGCCAAGGACTCCCGCCACATCGACGAGTACAGGGTGCTCAAGGAGAGCATCGACCCGTCGCTGATGGACCTCCGCTACCCGGAGGTCACGGAGCTCCACAGGAAGTTCGGGGACAGGACCCTGATGAGGAACTTCAACGAGTACATCGACATGGTGAACAGGTACCCGTGGATGACCATGATGAAGCCCGACCTCTCCGAGTACAACATCGGCGAGATGAGGGCGGACCTGCTGGACCTGGAGAAGCAGATGATAGAGTGGCGCTCCAAGGGCTTCGTCGGCAGGCTGTTCTCCAAGGGGAAGGTGTCCCGCGAGGCCACCGCCATGACGGACAGGTACTTCGCGAACTACAACGAGCACACGATCCAGATGATCATGGACGACCCCCGCAGGGTGTTCGAGGGACTGGACGGGTACGACCTGTTCTCCGCCAGGGAGACCGTGTACAGCAAGCTGTCCGAGGAGGAGAGGACGTACGGATGCGACATACGCGAGGTGTCCTCCGCCACGGGGATGCAGCACTCGGACAGCAACGACAGGATCTACGACTGGATCCTGAACGAGCACCTGCAGAGGTTCGATGCCGAGCACAAGGGCATCATGCAGGAGATCTGGGACTTCGACAGCATCATCGCCGACATGGACAGGAAGATCAACGACAAGAGGGCGCTCACCCGCGACAAGGTCGAGGAGGTCTTCCAGGAGAACCTGAAGTACATAACGGAGTCCAAGAGGCGCGGCGACATCAACAGGATCGTCGAGTCCAAGAGGAAGTGGAACCTGAACAAGTTCATCAACCGCTACGGGTACGAGCTGTTCAAGGGGGTGCGCGTCTGGCTGCTCACCCCGGAGGTGGTGTCCGAGATACTGCCGCTGGAGATGGGCATATTCGACCTGCTGATCTTCGACGAGGCGTCGCAGATGTACGTGGAGAAGGGCATACCCTCCATCTACCGCGCCAAGAAGGTCGTCGTCGCAGGGGACCACAAGCAGCTCCGCCCGTCGAGCCTGGGCATGGGCAGGATGGAGTTCGAGAGCGACGAGGACGACATGGAGGACGTCGTGTCCGCCGCCCTCGAGGAGGAGTCCCTGCTGGACCTGGCGAGGGCGAGGTACGACTCGATCCTCCTGAACTTCCACTACAGGTCGAGGTACGAGGAGCTCATCGCGTTCTCCAACTACGCGTTCTACGGCGGAAGGCTCTACGTCTCGCCGAACGTCATCGATCCCCCCAAGCCCCCGATAGAGGTGTTCAGGGTGGACGGCCTGTGGGAGGACAAGTCCAACCGCGCCGAGGCGGAGAAGATCGTCTCGCTCCTCAAGGAGTTCTTCATCAACAGGAGGAACGGCGAGACGGTGGGCATAATCACGTTCAACGTGTCCCAGAGGGACCTGATCAACGACGTGCTGGACGAGGAGTGCGCCAACGACCCCGGCTTCGGCAAGCTGGTGGCGGACGAGATGAAGAGGTTCGACAACGGGGAGGATGTCGGACTGTTCATCAAGAACATCGAGAGCGTCCAGGGGGACGAGCGCGACGTCATCATGTTCTCCATCGGATATGCGAAGAACTCCGAGGGCAGGCTCATGCAGAGGTTCGGATGGCTCAACAACCGCGGAGGCGAGAACCGCCTGAACGTCGCCATCTCCCGTGCGAAGCAGAAGATATGCATCGTCACGTCCTTCGATCCCGAGGACCTGCAGGTCGAGGAGACGAAGAACGAGGGCCCCCGCATCCTCAAGAAGTACCTGCAGTACGCCAACGCGGTGAGCAGGGGCGACAGGGAGATGGCCGACTCCATCCTCCACTCGTTCGGCGACGAGAGGTGGCTCAACGCGGAGGAGTACGACTCGGGCAGGATCGCCGACAGGGTCTACAACACACTCACCCGCAAGGGGTACACGGTCGAGAGGAACGTGGGGATCGGCGGCTACCAGATAGACCTGGCGGTCAAGCAGAACGACAGGTACATCCTGGGGATAGAGTGCGACAGCCGCCTCTACGAGCTGTCGTCGTCCACCAGGGAGAGGGACTACCACAGGCAGAAGTACCTGGAGTCCAGGGGCTGGAGGATCCACAGGGTGTGGACCCCCGGCATGTGGAAGGACCCTGAGAAGGAGATATCCCGCATCATATCCGCCATAGAGAGGAACTGAGGTCCGGACCGGTCCGCATCCATGTTTAGGCACATCTAAATAACACGGACCGGGATTCGCACCCCATGACCAAGACCACTCTGAAGATAGAGGGAATGATGTGCGAGGGCTGCGTCGGCAACGTCCGCGCCGCCCTGCAGGCCGTACCCGGTGTGACGTCCGTGGACGTCGACCTCAAGAAGGGGACGGCGAAGGTGGAGCACGGGGGCTGCACCGACGAGGCGCTCATCGGAGCTGTCGTCGACGCGGGGTTCAGGGCATCCGTCAAGCGCGGGCTGTTCTCATGATCACGAGGACGCTCCGAGTCGGCGGGATGACCTGCTCCGCATGCACGGGACGCGTCGAATCCGCGATCCTGTCCGTGGAGGGGGTCGTCTCCGCCGAGGCCAACATAGGCAGCGGCACCGCCACGGTCACGTACGACGAGGACGTCACGGACGAGTCTGCGATAGCCGCCGCGATCGAATCCGCGGGCTACACCGTCATAACAGGTGGCAGGGACGAGGTGTCCCGCCAGGAGGAGCTCGACATAGAGATGAGGCTCAGGGACCTGGTCCTCGCCGCCGTCTTCGCGATCCCGCTCGCCATCGTCTCCATGGGACCCATGTTCGGCATGGACATCCCGCTGGAGCCCCTGCACATGTGCATCCTCCAGATCGCACTGTGCGTCCCCATCCTCTATGCCGGGAGACGCTTCTACAGGAAGGGGTTCCCCGCACTGTTCTCCAGGAACCCCACCATGGACTCGCTCGTCGCGCTGGGCACCTCCGCGGCGCTGTGCCTGGGGCTGTACAACACGTACCTCGTCGCCTCCGGCGACCCTCACGCGGTGCACTCGCTGAGCTTCGACTCGGTGGGCATGATCATCACACTCGTGAGCGTGGGCAAGTTCCTGGAGGCGAGGTCCAAGCACCGCACCAACGAGTCCCTGAGGGGACTCCTGTCCATGGCCCCCGACGACGCGACCGTGATCAGGGACGGACGGGAGGTCCGCATCCCCGCGGGGGAGCTCGTACGGGGCGACACCGTAGTGGTCCGCCCTGGCGAGAGGATCCCCACCGACGCCACGGTGACATGGGGCGAGTCCGATGTGGACGAGTCCATGCTCACCGGCGAGAGCATGCCCGTGCACAAGGTGCCGGGCGACACCGTCTACGGTGCGACCGTGAACGGGTCCGGGAGCATCAGGGCGAGCGTCGAGAGCGTCGGCGAGGACACGGTGCTGTTCCAGATCGCCAGGATGATGGAGATGGCCCAGGGCACAAAGGCCCCCGTGGCCAACATCGCGGACAGGGTCGCATCCGTGTTCGTACCGGCCGTCATGCTTATCGCGCTGGCCTGTCTCATCGGATGGGCCGTCGCGGGACGCGACCTGCAGTTCTGCCTCACGATAGCCATCTCCGTCCTCGTCATCTCGTGCCCCTGCGCACTGGGCCTCGCGA
>JAZODL010000121.1:0-8945 GCA_045596945.1 Candidatus Methanomethylophilaceae archaeon
TCAGGAGGTACTGGGTGGAGTCCGGTATCAAGTCCGTAGACATCCAGTTCACATGGGAGAACCTCTACGGCATGAACCGCGACATCATCGACTCCGAGGCCAACAGGTACTTCTTCGTCAGGGACCCCGTCAGATACGACATCGACGGCATCGACGTCATAGAGGGCAGCGCGCCCCTGCACCCCGACCACCCAGAGAGGGGCGAGAGGAGGTACAGGCTCGAGGACCCCAGGACCGTATACCTCTCCGCGGAGGACTCCAAGCTGTTCACCGAGGCCGGTCAGATCAGGCTGAAGGACCTCTGCAACCTGGAGCACTCCCTCCCCGCGAAGTATGCCGGCGACGACGTGTCCGTTCTCAGGAAGGGCGTTCGCGCCGTCCAGTGGGTCGGTGCGGATGCGGTCAGGGCGACCCTCCTCATGCCCGACGGAACCGTCTCCGAGGGTCTCGTCGAGTCAGGTGTCGTCTCCGAGGGATCCGAGATGGTCCAGCTCGAGAGAATCGGGTTCGCACGTGTGGAGAGGAGGGGCGCCGACGGCGTCTCCATGGTGTTCTCCCACCGCTGACCCGGAAACATCACGATGGATCCGCCGGCACATGCCGGCGGTTCCTTTTTTTCTCAATCCGACACACCGTCGCCGGATTCCGGCGACGGGCGTCACAAAGCAGGGCCGATCGGGAGATACGGACCGCCGTCAGAATGCCGACAGCAGGAGGTTGGTCGCGGTCCCGAACAGGAGTGCGACGGCCACGGACAGCAGCGATATCGCCACCGTCTCCTTCCATCCCATCTCCTTCCACATGGTGGTGAGTGTCGCGATGCACGGCATGTAGATCGCCATCACGACACCGAAGACCACGAACTGGTCGGGTGTCATGAACTCGTGGAGGGCGACACCGCCCGCGAGTATCTGCAGCATGCCCACTGCCATCTCCTTCCTGAGGATGCCCACGATGAACGATATTATGCAGACCGCGGGGAGTCCGAGCATACCCACCGTGATGGGGGACAGGGGGTCGACGACGAATCTCAGCAGGTCGTACATGAGCAGGACCTCGACGACCACGGATCCGACCACGAGGAGCGGGAACGCTATGGTGAAGAAGTCCTTGATGCGGCCCCACGTCTTCCCGAGGATGTTCATCGGGGAGGGGACCACCAGTTCCGGGAGCTCCATCGCGAGGTTGGTGGGTTCGTATTTCATGAACCTGTTCATGAGCAGGCCCGTGAGGGCACCGATGGCGACCAGCAGTCCGAATATGCCGACGGCGTAGACGAATCCCGAGTAGTGTCCGGTCGTACCCATGACGATGGCGATCTGCGCGGAGCAGGGGACGGCCATGACGATCATGGATGAGAGGATGATCTTCTCCCTGTGGGATTTGATGGTGCGGACGGCCATTATGGCCGGGACGTTGCATCCGATACCGACTATCATGGGGATGAACGCTCCGCCGTGGAGTCCGAAGCGGTGCATCAGCTTGTCCAGCAGGATGACGGCACGGGTGAGGTACCCGGAATCCTCCAGGATTCCGAGCAGTATGTAGAACACCATGATGTATGGGATGACCAGTGCGAGGATCGCCCTGAGGCTCCCGTCGATACCGGTGAAGACTGCACCCCAGAACTCTCCGTATCCGGCTCCGAAATCGATGATCGCGGTTCCGACGATGGAGTCGTAGAATCCGTTCACGATCCCGTCGAGGAACGATCCGCCGTAGACGACGACGGCCACCACGGCGAGGCACACAGCCGCCAGGATGGGTATCCCGGTGACGGGGGTTATGCACATGTCGGAGATGCGCTCGGAGAGGCTCTGCTCGACCTCCCTCGGTGAGAGGCACTCCTCGTGGACCTCATGGGCCCTGTCGTACCTGCGGGTGTGGGTGGCGACCTCGACGGGTTCGCCGTGCTCCTCCTCGTAGATCCTCCTCATGAGGTCCACTGAGCGGACGAGGGAGGGATCGACCTCGGATGTGAACTCCGACGAATCCTCCAGGAGCTTGACCGCGGTACCACGCGGATCGAAGTGGATGTCGGTACCCTCGAGACCGTCGACGATGGCCGTGATGGCCTTCTCCACGGTCTCGTCGTACCCCATCCTGAAGTCGGGGACCCTGGCGCGTCCGAGGCACACCGTGTCCGCCAGCAGGTCGACGCCCTCGGCGGTCTTCGACGAGATGCCGACGACGGGCACGCCGAGGATGGATTCGAGGCGCCCGATGTCCACATCGTACCTCTTCCTCGCGATATCCATCCTGTTCAGGGCGACGATGGAGGGCAGACCGAGTTCGAGTGCCTCGAAGCAAAGGACCAGACTGCCCTCCAGGTCGGCGGCATCCGCCACGATGACGACGGCGTCCACGTCCTCGTCGCGTATCTTCCTGAGGACGACCCTCTCGTCGTCGGTGTTCCCGGAGAGGCTGTAGGTCCCGGGCAGGTCGAACACGGACACGGTGGTACCGTTGCGTGTCACGGTGCCCTCTTCGAACTCGACGGTGGTGCCGGGGTAGTTGGATGAGACGACCCCCACCCCGGTCAGACGGGAGAAGAGGGAGGATTTGCCCACGTTGGGTTGACCGACGAGGGCGAACTTGACGTTCCCGGTCATGGGATCACCTGTCTCAGATGGACACGTCCACGAAGATGTACGACGACATGTCGTAGTCCAGGGCGATGGACGTCTCCCCGGTCCTGACGACACGGGGCCCCATGTCCGAGAGGATGGCCTCTATCGCGACCGCCCTTCCGGGTACGAACCCCATGGACACGAGTCTGCTCACAATCTTCGAGTCGTCGGATTTGATGTGCGTGATGAGTCCCATCTGATCCTGGGACATCCTGTTGAGTTGGACTATCTCGGTCTCCCCGTCGGATGCGGCCTTGCAGGGCTTCTTGCAGCTCTGGCAGTCGGAATCGATCCTCGTGCCCATCATGTAGCACATCCTGATCGCGGAGTCGTCGGAGAGCGCATGCTCCATCCTGCAGGCCTCCTCGTGCGCCGTTGCGTGGTCCACGTTGAGGTAGTCGGTTAGGAAGCGTTCCAGGACGTGGTGCTTCTTGCGCAGCTGGCGTGCGTAGGTCAGCCCCTCCTCGGTGAGGGAGACACCCTTGTACTTCTCGTACGAGACCAGCCCCTCCGCTGCGAGGGCTTTGACCATCTCGCTCACACTGGCGGGGGACACATCCATGAAAGAGGCCAGCTCGGTGGTCTTGGCCATCTTGGTCCCCTCCGTGAGTCTGAGGATGTTGATTAGGTAATCCTCGCGGTTTCCTGTTGTCATCGGACGGGTATCACACGTGTGCATTATAAAGATTTTAGGTGTGACGAACTTCGGTGAAGGATGTCCGAAAAATGTTTGGGGGCGGGCTGTGCGCCCGCCCGGGGATCACTCCTCCTTCTTCTCGGCCTTGAGGGCCTCCTTCTCGGCATTCAGGTCCTCGATGTTCTTCTCGCAGCCCTGGATCTTCGCGTAGATCGCCTTGAGGTCGTCCTCTGCGATGGCCGTTCCGTCCCTGAAGTTGGCGAGCACCTTCTCGCCCATCTCCTTGGTGAGGTCCTCGATCTTCCTCTCCTCGTCGCGGATCTTCGAGTCGATCTTGCTGATGTCTATCGCGTTGCCGAGCTTCTCGTCCGCGGACTTGACGCTCTCCTTGACTTTGTCCATGAATCCCATTACGATTCCTCCTTTCACTCAACGAGTTTGTGGTAGCCGTATGCGGGCTCCCCTGCGTTGAAGCAGTACTGTATGGTGGAGAACTGCTTCTTGAATTCCTTGACATCCTCCTTGACCTTCGCGGGGTCCTCCTTCTTGACGACGACCCTGGCGATGAACTCGGCGACCTGCTTCATCTCGCTCTCCTTCATTCCGAGGCGGGTCATCTCCTGGGAACCGAGCCTCAGACCGGAGGGCCTGACGGCGCTGGTATCCTGGGGGAGCATGTTCTTGTTGCAGATGATGTTGGCGTCCTCGAGCGCCTTGGCGCAGTCCTTGCCGCCTCCGAACTGGGAGACGTCGACGGCGATGGCGTGGGACCTGGTGAAGCCCTGTTTCTCGCAGAGGACGGGGACCCCGAGCTCGTACAGCGCCTGTCCGAGTGCACGGGAGTTCTTGCATGCCTGTGCCGCGTACTCCTTTCCGTAGACGTCCATCTCGGCGAGGGTGATCGCGAGAGCGGCCATCGCGTGGAGGTGGTGGCTGGAGGTGACTCCGGGGAACACGGCCTTCTCGAGGGTCTTCTCCTGCTCCTCCGTGAGGTTCTGTCCGAGGAGCATACCGTGGTTGGGTCCGGGGAACGTCTTGTGGGTGGAGGACGAGACGATGTTGACACCCTCCCTGAGGGGGTCGTGGAACTGTCCGCCCGCGATGAGTCCGAGGACGTGGGCGCAGTCCTCCCACACGAGGCATCCGATCTCGTTGAACGTGTCCTGGAGCTCCTTGAGGGGCGGGGGGAACAGGAAAACGGAGAGTCCGAACTGCGCGATCTTGGGTTTGACCTCCTTCAGGAGCTTGATGGTGCCGTCGACGTCGAGGTTCATGTCGTCGAGGTTCCAGGGGTAGTTGACGGAGTTGACGGACCTCTGTCCGAACGCCCCGAACTCGCAGGTGGATATGTGGGCTCCCTGTGCGAGAGCGCAGGTGGTGATCGTGTCGCCGGGCTGTGCGAACGCGAAGAGGACCGCCATGTTGGCGACGGTACCGGAGATAGGCCTGACATCGGCCCAGTCGCAGTTGAAGACCTTCTTCGCGAGCTCGATCGCCTTGAGCTCGACCTGGTCGACGTAGATGTTGCCCTGGTAGTAGCGCTTGCCGGGGAGACCCTCGGCGTACCTGTCCGCGAAGTCGGAGATGAGCATCTCCTTGGCGAGGGGGCTCATGAGGTTCTCGGAGGCGATCATCGGGATGCTCTCCTCGAACCACTTGTTGTGAGCCATGACCTTCTCTCTGATGTATTTAGCATCTTCGGCTGCCATGAATATCGGGGGTACACTGGTCTAAGGATAGAAAAACAGTATGTCCGACTAATAGAAAGTTTAATATAAGTGTCCCATGTTAGCATGTAGCACGGTGAACGAATGTTTGGAAAGAACATCAGGATGGAGAGGATCATTGACAGGAAGAGCGGCAACGCCGTCGTCGTACCCATGGACCACGGCATCAGCGTGGGACCCATCCCCGGACTCGTGGACATGAAGGGCACGGTCAACGACGTCGTCGAGGGAGGTGCCACCGCGGTGCTGATGCACAAGGGCATCGTCCCCCAGGGTCACAGGACCTCCGGTCACGACGTGGGTCTGATCCTCCATCTGTCCGCGTCCACGGACATCGGTGTCAGTTCCAACAGCAAGGTGCTCGTGGCCACCGTCGAGGAGGCCCTGAAGCTCGGAGCGGATGCGGTGTCCATCCACATCAACGTGGGGGCCGAATCGGAGTGTCAGATGATGCAGGACATGGGGATGGTGTCCAGGCAGTGCATGGAGTGGGGGATGCCCCTCATCGCGATGGCGTACCCCCGTGGACCCAAGATCGAGAACTCCTTCGACCCCGACGCGGTGGCACATGCGGCGAGGGTGGCCATGGAGCTCGGAGCCGACATCGTGAAGTGCAGCTACACCGGCGACATAGACTCCTTCCGCGAGGTCGTCAGGGGGACCATGGTCCCCGTGCTGATTGCGGGAGGACCCAAGATGGATTCGGACATGGACATCCTCAACATGGTCCACGACTCCCTCGAGGCGGGCGGACACGGCGTCTCCATGGGGAGGAACATCTTCCAGCACAGGAACGTCCGCGGGATCATGAGCGCGGTATCCGACATCGTGCTGAACGGCGCATCCGTCGAGGAGGCGGCCAGGCACCTGAGGTGAGGTCCGGCGGGGCGGACCCGCCCCGCACTTCACCGTGAACCATCTACCAGAATCCTGGTAGCTACATCCTTATTATCATATATCCAAGGGATACATACCCCCTGAGAGACAGTGATCCCATGGATTTCGAGAAGGTTTTGGAGGATGTGAGGAACGGCAAGCCGATCCTTGTCTACGATTTCGACGATAGGGAGAAGGAGTGCGACTTCACGGTCGCATCGGAGTTCGTCACACCCGAGATACTGATGACTATGAGGAAGGATGCCGGAGGGCTCATCTGCACCACGACACCCTACAGGACCGCCAAGGATGTCGGTCTCCCTTTCATGTCCGACGTCTTCTGGGACGACTGCGAGAAGTACCCCCTCCTGAGGGCGATGGCACCCACCGACATCCCCTACGACAACACGAAGTCGTCGTTCGGGATAACGATCAACCACAGGGACACCTACACGGGCATCACCGACAGGGACCGTGCGCTCACGATCACCGAGTACGCCAGGACCCTCTTCCAGGATGCGCCCATGGAGAGGATCAGGGAGGAGATGGGTGCGAAGTTCAGGGCACCCGGACACGTCCATCTGCTCAACACCACCGAGAGGATCCTGAAGACCCGCTTCGGTCACACCGAGCTCTGCACCGCGATCATGTACATGGCGGGAGTGAAACCCTCCGCCACCATCTGCGAGATGATGGGCAGCGACGGAGGTTCCATGCCCAAGTCCGAGGTGGCAAGGTATGCGGAGGAGCACGGGATCTCAATGGTCGACGGGGCACAGGTCATCGAGGAGTGGAACAGGTTCCTCGAGAGGACCGGCCTGGAAGTGTGACGGATGACCCGTGTGATGGCGTCCGGTGTGTTCGACATAATCCACACCGGCCACATATCCTACCTGGAGCAGGCGGCCGCTCTCGGCGACGAGCTGGTGGTGGTCGTCGCATGCGACACCACGGTCAGGCGCAGGAAGCACGAACCCATAACGCCCGAGGACATGCGCGCGAGGATAGTCGGTTCCCTCAAGCCCGTGGACCGTGTCGTGATAGGACGCGACGGCGACATGTTCGACACCGTGGCGGAGCTCCGTCCGGACATCATAGTCCTGGGGTTCGACCAGACCTTCGACGAATCCGAGCTGGAGTCCCAGCTGGAGTCCCGCGGGTTCCCGGGGATCAGGGTGGTCCGTGCGGACGAGTGTGCGGACGACCTCAACGCCACAAGGCGCATAGTCAGCAGGATACGCCGTATGGGGGGAGACGAATGAAGATCATCGGAATAGCGGACACCACGTTCGCAAGATACGACATGGGTCGCGCCGCGATCGACGAGCTGCAGAGGAACGGTACGGGGTTCAGGATAGTCAGGTACACGGTGCCCGGAGTCAAGGACCTTCCCGTGGCCTGCAAGAAGCTCATCGAGGAGCAGGGCTGCGACATAGTGATGGCGCTGGGCATGCCCGGCCCCATGCAGAAGGACAAGATGTGCGCCCACGAGGCCTCCACAGGACTCATACGCGCACAGCTGATGACCAACAAACACATTATCGAGGTCTTCGTCCACGAGGACGAGGCCAAGGACGACGCGGAGCTCGCGTTCCTGGCGGACAGCAGGTCCAGGGAGCACGCTCTGAACGTCTTCGACCTCTTGTTCAGACCCGAGAGCCTCACCAGGAGGGCCGGCACAGGCCTCAGGGAGGGTTTCGAGGACAAGGGGCCGGTCAGATTGAGATGAGGTATCGATATGAAGGCATACAAGATCGGAATGGTCGTTGCGGAGTTCAACTACGAGGTCACATCCCTCATGATGGAGAGGGCGAAGGCGGAGGCCGAGTTCCTCGGTGTGAAGCTCACCAAGACAATCAAGGTGCCCGGGGTGTTCGAGGTCCCGATGGCCACCAAGAAGCTGCTCGAGCAGGACGACATCGATGCCGTCATCACGCTCGGTGCCGTCATCACCGGCGAGACCAAGCACGACGAGGTCGTCGTCGCACAGGCATCGAGGAAGATCATGGACCTCGGTCTCGAGTACGGCAAACCCGTCGGGTTCGGTATCAACGGTCCCGGTATGACCGAGCTCCAGGCCATGGACAGGATCGAGAAGGGCCGCGACGTCGTCGACGCGGTCGTCAAGATGCTCCAGAGACTGGACTTCTGAGAAACACAGGGGGTCACACCCCCGTTCCATTTTCAAACAGTTCCCATCATGGTGTCCTGAGAAAGCTCAGGTGATCCAAGGGTGTGCATCGGTACAGGACCGTGATGTCCAGAGGGGATCACATGCGTGGACAGCGCTCACCGGCGAGGCTGACCTTCACGGTGTCGATGACCGTGGCCACGGAGATCCCAGTGTCGATGGAGATCCTGACGCATCCCATCCCGTTCTTGTAGAGGTTCACGATCATCTTCGACTTGTCGTCCTCGTAGGACCTGAAGAGCTTGCGTTCCCTGGAGGACCCGGTGATCCAGGAGCGGGTCTTGCAGGAGGGGCATCTCAGAGGGGTGCCCTCGGAGCGTGAGAACCACCTGTGGCCGCACATGGCACAGGAGTGGGTGGTGGACTGGTCGGACCAGTGGTATGTTCCGCAGGAGGGGCACCTGAGGGGCAGTTCCTTCAGGCTTATCCAGTTGTGACCGCATCTGCCGCATGTCTTCTCTTCGCCCTCCATCATCTATCACCAGTTGGATGTATTATCCAATCGTAACATGGTATATAAATCCTTTCTGTAGGGCGGCGAATGGTGGTGAAAAATGTCCACACCCATCCATTACCCCCCCGTACCGTTGGATGATACTGGCCCATGGATGGGGGTCCTGCGGTGGGGTGACGGGGCACCGCGACCCCGTTGGATGTTTGATTCGGCGGAAATGGCCGCCCGTGGATCAGTCCATCTCCTCGTAGATCTCGGAGACGTACTCCGCGGGGCAGGAGACGAGGAACTCGTCGAATTCCTCGCTGATGACCTGCATGCCGAAGGGATGGCCCTCGTGCATGATGAAGACGGTCATCGCGTAGGGCTCGTCCCAGTCCTGTGCGATTATGGTGTCGTTGTGCTCGAGGATGGTCCTCTCGGCCTCCTC
>JAZODL010000122.1:0-2036 GCA_045596945.1 Candidatus Methanomethylophilaceae archaeon
TCACTGTTTGACGTCGAGACCGAAGTCCCTGAGGGTCGCGAGTGCCTTGTCGTAGACCTCGAGGTACTCCGCGGTGGGCTTGACGGTCTTGACGTCGTAGCACTCCTGGAAGGTCTTTCCAGCGGGTGCGCAGGTGTAGTACTGCTCGTAGGAGGGGACGAGCTTGGCGAGGATGTCGTTGACATCGGAGACCTTCATGCCGCAGGTTGCCTGTGCGGCTGCTCCCATGACACGTGCCTCCATTCCGGTGGTCTTGTCCTGGACGACTCCCTTGGCCGCTGCGGATCCGGAGAGGAGCTCCCTTCCGGATGCGGTGTCGACCATCGCCTGGGCCGCGGTCTCGAGGAGACACATCTCGGTGCAGGGTCCCGCCATGGGGTAGTACTGGTTCGCGAGGAGCAGGTCGGTGTTGGCGTCGATCGCCGCCGCCGCGTGTGCCGCGATCTGGAGGGTCTCCTTCGCGGTGGTGACTCCCCACCTGATGTGGATGGGTCCGTCGAGGTGGAAGTTACCGCTGAAGAGTCCGAAGGATGCGAGGGTGGTTGCGACATCGCAGATCGCGGTCTCCTCGACTCCGCCGGTGTATCCACCGAAGATGGGCATCTGCTCGATCATGATGGTGTCGCCGACGGTGGTCCATCCGGCGAGCATGTTCAGACCGGTCATGTCCATCTTGAGCTCGTTGAGCTGGGAGCACTCGTGTGCGTCGGTGATCCTGTGTCCCGCGTTGGGGCAGTCTGCGACGAGACGTCCTGCCTCGGAGAGAGGCGTCTCGGGTCCCTAAACACCCATGCCGGGCCTTCCGGCCCTGACGCGTGCCTCTTTGACGGCCCTGAGCTCCGCCATGGTCGCGCGGATCTCGTAGGGGGTCTTGGTCTTGGCGGGCTTGCCCTCGATGGTGGTCATGACTCCGTTGACGATGGTGTCGACGATACCCTCCTGGGCGTAGGACTGCATGACCTGGACGAAGACGTCCTCGGAGATGGGGGATCCGGTGGGTCCTCCCTGGATGATGGGCTTGACGGAGCTGTTTCCGTGCCTGGGGTAGAACCTTGCGATGTCCTTGCCCTCGCCGAGAATCAGCTTTGTGGGGGTCTTCCTGATTCCCTCCCAGAGTTCCTCCTCGGTGATCTTGAGGACGCGTCCGAGGTCCTGGCAGTAGAATCCGGTGGAGACGAGCATCTCGAGACCGGCCTGGAACAGGTTGTTCATGGTCTCCTTGTCCTCGGGGATGATCCTGTCGCCGAAGTTGAGCTTGTACTTCTCCTTGAGTGCGGTCGCGTTCTGGGGGATGATCTCGTAGTCCCAGGTTGCCTCGGGGACCTTCTTTCCCTTGACGAATCTCTCGTAGACGTCGGGGATGGTCAGTGCTCTTGTTGCTGCCATTTGAATCGCCTCACTGTCCGACGAGCTTGTCGACAAGCCCGATGATCTCGTTCGCGGTCTCGGAGTATCCGTCTGCTCCGATCTCGTCGCACCATGCCTGGCTGCAGGGTGCTCCACCGAAGATGGCCTTGTAGGGTGCGTCCATCTCCTTGATGGTCTCGACGAGCTCCCTCTGTGCCTCGAGGGTGGTGGTCATGAGTGCGGATCCGCCGCAGACCTGTGCGCCGTTCTCCTCTGCTGCGTCCATGAAGTCCATAGCGGATGCGTCGGGACCGAGGTCGATGACGTTGTATCCTGCTCCGCGGAGCATCGCACAGCAGACGTTCTTTCCGATCTCGTGGATGTCTCCCTCGACGGTTCCCATGACGACGGTTCCCTTAAGGGATCCCTCTCCGGCCTCCATCAGGGGCTTGAGGACTGCGAGTGCGGCCTCCATGGTCTTGGATGCTGCGACGACCTGGGGGAGGAAGATCTCTGCTGCATCGAATTTCTCTCCGATGACTTCCATTCCCTTTCCGAGTCCCTCTCCGATGATCTCGGAGATGGGCATCTTTGCGTCGATAGCTGCCTGGGTTGCGGACTGGGCCAGTTTGATGTCCCAGGTCTCGACTGCCTTTTTCAGGTCTGCAAGAATTGCGTCGTTTGCCATT
>JAZODL010000123.1:0-1879 GCA_045596945.1 Candidatus Methanomethylophilaceae archaeon
CCTTGTCCTTTCCACCGATGTCGAGGTTCATCTGCTCCTCGGCGGGTGTGGTGTCGACGATGAGTTTGCCGTCCTTCATCCACCCGAGGAAGTCCGCATCGGGGACCGTGGCCTTCACGGAGGTCGCGCTCTTGGTGAGACCGTTGACGTAGACCGTGAGGTACAGTGCGTCCTCGACGTAGAACTCGGTGTATCCGTAAGCGGCGATGGTCTGGTTGACCGTGGTTCCGGGTGCGATGTACGCTATTCCTCCGTTTGTGAGCTCGACCTTGTCTCCGATGGTGACGGTTCCCGCGGTGGTGGGTGCGACGACATCGTCCTTCTCCACGCCTGCGTAGAGGGTTCCGATGGACACCTTCTTGCCGGAGATGGTTCCGGTGGCGGTGGCCGTTCCGATCTGGACTCCTTCGTTCTTGATGTCGACGATTCCGTCGATCACGATGGTGTCGATGGTTCCGGAGGACACGGTCAGTTTGGCATCGGCGGGCACGTCGACGGTGACCTTCTCGTCGATGTCGGCTACAGAGGAGACGACCTCTCCGGTGATTCCGATGGATCCTTTGTCGGAGGTGGTGGTCGCGCTTCCATCGGTGGCCTCGACGTTCGTTCCGGTGATTCCGGCGGTGTAGACCTCGTTGTTGTCCGCATCGTAAGTGACGGCATCGGAGATCTTCACACCGGTGACGTTCTCGAGGATGACGGATCCGTTGGTGAGGGCGACGGTCGCCTTGATCACTACTGCGGTGGCATCGGACGCATCGAATTCGAGAGGTCCGATGTCGATGGTTCCAACGGTGAGCTTGTTCTTCACGACGAGTGCGGGCGCATCATCACCGGTGTAGTCGAACGCGACATCACCGACGGTCATATCCCCGTACAGGGTGATGTCGGACTCGACGTCGTTGATGAGAGCGGCCGCGGTTGCGAGGGGTGCGATGACCTTGTCGCCATCGTACTCGAAATAGGCGCCTGCAATGGTGTACGGTGCTGCGTAGGTTGTGTAGACCATCATTCCGTTGATGACGGTGATGGCATCCTTGTCGGAATCTCCGGATACATCTGTGACGGTGTACCCTCCCTCTGCGTCGAAGGTTCCGTCGACGGTGACTGTGATGTTCTTGCCCGCAGTGATGGTCTTGCCGTTGGCGTCGAGTGTGACTCCGGCGGGGACGGTGAGGTCCTTGGAGAGTGCGACACCATTGTTCTTGGTGATCTTGACGACATCGCCCTCCGCCGCGTTGGCGAGTGCGTTGTAGACGTTGGTGTAGGTCATGGAGTCGCCGGACGCCTTTGAGGTGTCGCTGACGACCTTGTTCTTGCTGACACCGCTCTTCGCGAGGTTCTCGACGACGAGGGTACCCTCGACGGTGAGGTCCTCGTTGTCGCTGGTGGTGAACTTGGCGCTCTTCTTGTCCTCGGCCTCGACCGTGACGGTGGCCCCGTCCTTGATCTTGACCTTCGCACCATCCGCATCCACCGTGGTTCCCACTGGGATCGAGATGTCGGATGCGATCTCGACGTCGCCGGTGACGGTGATGTCCGTGGCACCCGCTCCGAGGGCGTTCTCGAGGGTGGTGTAGATGTAGAGTGCGGGGGATGCGGTCTCGTAGACGGCGGCGTTGATCTTGCCGCCAGTGATCTCGGCATCGGATGTAATCTTGCCGGTGACGGTCAGGGTACCGGTGACGGTGATGTCGGTCGCAGGGGTATTGACCACAGTGGCATCGATCTCTCCGGAGACCACGAGTGCGCCTGTGACTTCGAGTGTAACCCCCTTGCCCATAGAGACAGCATCCGAGATGTTGAGGGTCGCACCAGTGGGGATCCTAACGGCTCCGTCGAGGTCCACCGTTCCCTTGGCGTCATCGGCGACTGCGAT
>JAZODL010000124.1:0-1894 GCA_045596945.1 Candidatus Methanomethylophilaceae archaeon
CCTGAACCTGGACGATGAGAAATCCTATGTGCTCATCCTCATGACCATAATGCATGCCCTCACGGGATCGTACGAGGTCGTCACCGAGTCGGAATCCGGTAACGGGAGGACGGACATCCTGCTGAGGCCGAGGGACGGCAGGTCCGTGCCGATGGTTTTCGAACTGAAACGCGTCAGGTCCGACGCCGACATAGAACGCGGTCTCGATGCGGTGATGGCGCGGATCCACTCCAGGAGGTACTACAACGGCATGTCGGGCCGCGTCGTCCTGGTGGCCATGTGCTTCCACGGGAAGATCCCCGGGGTCCGCATAGACACCGTCACCATAGATCCGCATGGGGTCCCGGTGCGACCCGGTCCCGGACAACCGTTATATCGTCCCTGATGCTTCGAAGGGGCATGAAGGGGGACCTGAACACACTCAGGAAGGTTTGCCTGTACGCATCCAAGGTCATGCTCGCCGGCGAGGTCGTGCTGGCGGCGCTCATACTTTTCACTGTAGCCGTGGGCATCGGATCCGTGTTCTCCGACACTCTCGGCGGCCTCCTGGACACCGTGGTCGGCTCGCTCCGCGGCGGCTCCGACGGCGGCGACCTGCCCCTGGTGGTCGAGACCGTTCTCATCCTCGTCCTGGGACTCGTCACGGTCCACATAGTGCACGGTTTCATGGACTCCATAACCAGGGAGCACAGCCCGTTCACGCAGGGCAACGTGTCCCGCCTCAAGGCCGCCTCGTGGCTCTACCTGGGGGCGTCCGTCCTCCTCCTCGTCGTCGAGTACGTGGCGAGTGGGAGCATCTCCGGGGCGGTGTTCCTGTGCCTCGGATGCATGATGGTCTGCGTCGTGATGTACTGCCTCGCACTGGTCTTCCGCTACGGCGGGGTCCTCCAGAAGGAGTCAGACGAGACGCTGTGAGGTGTTCGGGGAATGGCGATAATCCTCAGGTTGGACAGGGTCATGGCGGACCGCAAGATGTCGCTCAACCAGCTGGCGGAGCTGGTGGGCATCTCGAACGTCAACCTGTCGAACATAAAGACCGGGAAGATCTCGGCGATAAGGTTCTCGACCCTCAACGGGATATGCAGGGCGCTGGACTGCCAACCCGGCGACATCCTGGAGTACGTCGAGGACGGGGAGTGATCCGGAGGGCACCTCCCGGTGCCCCCCTCCGTCACTCGGACGATGCGGACTCCGATGCGAGTTCGCGCTCCATCCTGCGCCTGCTGAACAGGACGGAATCCATGAATATGACCCAGCAGACCTCCACGATGATGGAGGTGGCCACCGCGACCATCGCCAGCGGTGCCAGGCCGGTGGGTGCGAGGACACCCATGCACAGGGCGATCGCTATGCCCTTGTTCTTGTAGGACGTCATCAGGATGTCGGTGACCCTCTGGCGCCACTGTATCCCGGCCCTCTTCTCCACGACCTCCACGACACCGCCCAGACCGAAGGACCTGAGCGCGGCTATCACCAGGAACGCGGCGAAGACCCACAGGTCGCCCTTGAACGCGGTGGAACCCACGGAGAGCCAGACCAGCAGGAAGACGCACAGGTTCAGGAAGATTGCCATGAGGTCCTTGTCTATCCTGACCCTGGTCAGGAGGCGGGAGAGCACCAACGGCACGGCGACGATCTCCAGCACGGTGACGATGACGGAGGTCATGTCCACGACCTCCCCGAGGGTCAGCCATATTATGAACGGCATCCACAGGAGCGATACGAAGTAGACCACGATGGTCCCCCTGGCGGCATGCTCCATGTCCCCGTTGAGGATGTAGGAGAGCGGCGCCACGGATGCGGCGAACGGCGTGGCGGCTATGAACACCAGGCCCATCGCCTGCACCGCGAACTCGGTGTCCCTCAGCAGGTAGTACCCGGCGAGGGGGATCAG
>JAZODL010000125.1:0-1876 GCA_045596945.1 Candidatus Methanomethylophilaceae archaeon
CTCGGCGCCCTGGTCCGCGTAGTAATCGGCATCGAGTCCGCCCGCGACCATGGAGCGCAGGTCCTCCCCCAGACCGGGGTGGCTCAGACCCTCCCCCGAGTAGGGCTCCACGCCGTGCTCCCGGCAGAGGAGGTGGTACAGGGTGTCCGTGAACACGGTGCTCATGACGACCATGCCGTCCGCCACATCCATGACGACGTCCTCGTCGCCGTAGACGGACGTGTGGCTGTGGACGGTGACGGTGCCGTCGGGGTTGGATGTCACGAGGGGTTCCCACGAGCAGTACGTCTCGGTGAACGCGGTGTCGGCCATGACCTCGTCGTGGGTGTATGTGCGGTCCGGCAGGTCGCCGTAGTGTGCATCGAATACGGTCCCGAGGGTCTCCACGACGACCGGCGATGCGGAGCAGCGCCCCATGCTGACCTCCACGTACGATGCGTCCAACCTGTACAGTCCCCTCTCGCCCTCCGTCATCCCCGGGATCATCGCCACGGCCGCAACTATGACCACGGCGACGACGGCGACGGATGCGATCTTCAGTGCCCTACCGCCCATCTCACTCACTTCCGACGGGGTACCCATACCCCCTTACGGTATATCGAACACCTCCGTGTATTTCAACGTTGGCTGTTGCATCCGAATACGTCCGACAAAGTATATATGCGAATTGGATGGATAATCCAACTACCAATCCCGAGTGATATCATGAAAGACATCATAGTCATCACCGACCTGGTGAAGAACTACGGGGAGAAACGGGCGGTGGACCATCTGGACCTGCGCGTTCACGAGGGGGAGCTCTTCGGCTTCCTCGGACCGAACGGAGCGGGGAAGACGACCACGGTCCGGTGCATCTCCACCCTGACCAACTACGACGGCGGGAGCATAGTCGTGGACGGTTTCGACCTGAAGACCAACGCCACCGATGCGAAGAACAGCATGGGCGTCATCCAGCAGCAGATCTCGCTGGACAAGGACCTGACCATCCGCGAGAACATGATATCGCATGCCATGTACCACATGATCCCCAAGGCCGAGAGGAACGCCAAGATCAAGGAGCTCTCGGACTACTTCGGACTGGAGGAGTACCTGGACAAACCGGTGGACTCCCTGTCCGGGGGATGGAAGAAGAGGGCGGCGATCGTCTGTGCGATGCTCCACGACCCCAGGGTGCTGTTCCTCGACGAACCCACGTCCGGACTGGACATCAACGCCAGGCGCCTGCTGTGGGACGTCCTCAAGCGCCTCCACCAGAGGGGGACGACGATCTTCCTCACCACCCACTACATAGAGGAGGCGGAGGCCCTGTGCGACAGGGTCGGGATCATCAACAAGGGCAAGGTCATCGCACTCGACGAACCCAAGAGGCTGTGCGAGGGCATGGGCTCCACCGCGGTGGAGTACATGGTCGACGGGAAGACGCAGTACCGCTACTTCAGGGACAGGGACGAGGCCAAGGCCTTCGTCGCCACCCTCGAGGGCGACAACGTCCTCATCAGGAACACGAACCTGGAGGACGTGTTCGTGGAGCTGACCGGCGGATCATCGGTGGGTGATCAGAGATGAAGTTCCTCAAGCAGGTCTACTACGTCGCCTGGGGCGACATGATGTTCCTGAAGCACAACTTCGCGAACATCCTCATCATGAGCATAATGAGTCCCCTCCTGTACCTGATAGCGTTCGGATACGGGCTCAGGACAGGTACCACGGACATCGGTGTGTCCTACGTCGCGTTCGTCATCCCCGGAATCGTCGCCCTGTCGTCCCTCAACTCCGCGTTCTCGTCCACCTCCACGAGGATGAACGTCCAGAGGTTGTACTACCGCAGCTTCGACGAGATGATGATGTGCCCCCTCAACCTCGGTGCGATCGTCCT
>JAZODL010000126.1:0-3169 GCA_045596945.1 Candidatus Methanomethylophilaceae archaeon
TGGGAGGGGGTCACCAAGGCGGACGTGCTGAAGCAGGCGGGCGTCAGGGAGGGCACCCCCCCGAAACCCGTCAGCGACAAGGTGCTGAACGCGTACAAGGGACTCAGGGCGGTCGACGCCTACTCCCCCATCGAGATGCTCAACACCCTGATCAACCACCCCAACCTGGAGATCCAACTGGACCCCCTCTCCGAGGGGAGCTCCTGCTCCCAGATCAGGAACGCGTTCGAGGTGTGCGACAAGAGGGTCAACAACGTCAGGCCCGACGTGCTCCCGGAACAGGACTCGTACATCCTCACCATGAGGAGCGTCAAACTGGTCCTCGAGCCGGACAAGGAGCTCATGGATCTGATCGCCTACGGGAGGTGCAACAAGGCGCTCGTCCCCGTGATGGAGACCATGGAGCAGGAGAGCAACGGCACCCAGCTCACCAGGAAGTACATCGACGAGCTCATGGCGGTCCACCTGCCCCGCGACGTGGACGGCAGGATGGCCGTGCAGGTCATGCAGGCGTTCTGCTACAAGAAGAAGATCGCGGCGAACTTCTCCGACAGCGACAGCGAGATGATGAGGTGTCCGGACTGCGGTTGCATGGTCCAGGCCGGACCCAGCACCGTCTTCTGCCCCGCGTGCGGCAAGAACTTCAAGACCGTCTGTCCCGCATGCAACACCACCCAGCAGTCCAACAACCAGCTGTGCATCAAGTGCGGCTTCAACTTCAAGGAGGGTCTCCAGAGGGCCAAGAACCTCGAGATGAGCTTCCGTGTCAACCTCCAGCAGGGCATGATAACCAAGGCCGAGAAGGACCTGTCGGGACTCAAGGAGACCTATTCCGGATACCCCGGGATAACCACCATGGAGATGCAGCTCGCCAAGGCGCTCGGCACCGTCAGCGCCATGCGCAAGATGATCAACGACGCATACAGCCGCAAGAGGTTCGCCGAGGCGAAGGGCGCCTGCGAGAACCTCGCCAAGCAGTACCCGGAGATCCTCAGGAACGACCCCGAGCTGAAGCAGAAGTTCGACGACAGCAGCAGCCACTTCAACGCCGCGGAGATGTACTGCACCAAGGCGGAGGCGACCGCCAACCGCGACGACAGGATGTCGTTCTACGTCAACGCGGTGGAGCTCTGCTGCGACCACCCGGTCGCCAAGGCGAAGCTCAGGGAGCACCCCCCGCAGGGTCCCGTCGACCCCGTCGGAAGGCTGGGCGACAGGTCGTTCACCATCAAGTTCGAACCCCCCAGCGAGAGCGCGGGGCTCACATACTGCATATTCAGGGAGAGGAACTCCCTCCCCAACGTCACCGAGGAGTCCAGACCGCTCGCGGAGATCCCCTCCAGCGTCTACGCGGACAAGACCCTCGACCCCGGTGTGGAGTACTACTACTCCGTGTACTCCAAACGGTGGGGGATACTGTCCAGGGAGGGCGCCCACATCGGCCCCGTCATGATCCTGGCCGAGGTCGACATGGTCAACATCGACCAGATCGACGGTGGGCTGAGGATCATGTACGAGAAGCCCCGCGGAAGCAGCCGCGTACGCCTCTGGAGGACCGAGGACTCCGGCGGAAGCGGTGTCGGCATCGAGATCCCCCTCAACGGGGAGACCGTGTACGACGACATCGGACTTGTGGGCGGCAGGAAGTACCACTACCTGTTCGTCGCCGAGTACGAGGCGCGCGGCAGGGTCGAGAGGTCCCAGGGCGTCGTGTTCTCCGCCAACACGGTGGACGCACCAAAGCCCGTCAGGGACATGAAGGTCAAGTGGAACAAGGCTGACGGCACGTACACCGCGAAATGGGGCACCACGGAGCACGTGGAGCTCTACTGCACACCCAAGAAGATCAACATCCCGGGCAACCTGGTGAAGATGGAGGACATAAGGTCGTGGATGACGCCAGTCCTCCCGCTCCAGGAGTACACCGACGGTGCCCGCTTCGAACTGCCCGACGGCTCGGTGCAGTACATCTACCCCGTGATACCCCGCGGCAAGCTGGGCATCAGGGGGACGGAGGTCCTGGTCGCCAACCTGAAACCGTTCAGGGACGTGGAGAAGACCCTCAGCAACAAGGACTGCATCATCACCATGAGCTGGCCCGCCGACGCCGTGGAGGCCAAGCTGGTCATCTCGGACGACGAGGCGCGCGGACTGGAGGACCTGAACGCCGAGATCATCACGATCAGACGCGAGGAGTACCAGGACGAGAAGCTCATCAGGGTGCCCATGGGCAGGGCGGTGAAGAAGTGCATCAACATCTTCGCCATCTACAAGGTCTCCGGTCAGACCATCCCGTCGAGGGGGATCGCCATAGACGTCTACAACGCGGAGTGCAGGAAGGTCCGCTATGCCGTCCGCTCCGACAGGTCCGGGACCAGCCTGGACTTCTCCACCGACTCGGACGTCCGCGAACTGCCCCCCATGATCGCCGTGTCCACCGAGGTGGGCATCCCGCTCAAGGGCAAAGACGGACACGTGGTCTGGAGGTCCGGCGGACCCGTACCGCTCACATCCGGTTCCGCCACCGTGGTCATGCAGACCACCGGCAGGATGGAGGTCGAGAGGACGAGGCTGTTCTTCGAGAACGACGAGAACTACAACCTGTACAGGTTCGTGCACCCGCTGTACAGGAGGAGGGACTGAACATGGTCAGGAAACAGAAGGACCAGAGGGCCGCTTCCGGAGGTCCCGAGTACATCTGCCCCTACTGCTTCAGCAGGGTGGACCTCGCGAACGTCCACTACATGTGCAGCGGGCAGACCTGCGCGAGGACCTTCGCGAACACGGCCGTCGGCACCAGGAACGCCGCGGACATGAAGTTCGTGTCCAAGGACGGCTCCTCGGAGATAGACCCCGAGAAGAGCCTCTTCTACGGTCGCGACCCCTACGGGGCCGACGCCGTGGTGACCAGGCAGCACATCATACGCAACTCCTCGGGACTGTGCGACGTGTGCCGCAGACCCGTGTACACCCGCGTGTGCCCGACCTGCCACAACATAATCCCTCCCGGTGCGGAGGAGGACGGCAACAGGATATTCGGCATCCTCGGACCCAAGGGCGTGGGGAAGAGCCACTACATCGCGGTGCTGATCAACCAGCTGAAGAACTACGTGTCCACGGAGTTCAACGGCGTCCTCAACGCCGCCACGGACAGCACCACGCTGAAGTA